>JAYUWQ010001068.1:0-2486 GCA_043753485.1 bacterium | reverse complement strand
GACGAGTGGCTCACCTCCAAAATCTACCTCAACATGAACCCCGCCCGTCCACCCCACGCCTAACCGCTGATTTTACAGAATAATTATTGCGCCACCGTTGCCGGGGAACTCCGGAGCGGTCAGGATGCCGGCCATGGGAACTCCGTGGCGTCTGATTTTTCCGCTTACTCTTGCGGCGGGGTGGGCTTGCGGATGGGCCTTTTGGCCGGGTTCCGGGGCATCCGGCGGGCCGGTGGGGGAGGGGCCGGGATCGCAAGGCACGGCGGAAGTTGTCAGGGTGGACTTTGCCAAAGTGCCCGCCCGGCGGCTTTCGGATGCCGACCAATCCGCCGGGCTCACGGAAGCTGAACTCGCCTCCGCGCTGGCCGATCCTCAGGCCGCCGGGGCGCGGCTGAAAGGCTCCGGCCGCACGGACGCCATCCGCGGCCTCTGCCGCCATCTGGCGCTGGCTCCGCCGCCCGCCCTCACGGATTTTCTGACTGCTGTGGCGGAAACCGAGGCCCTGCGCAATGTCCTGCTGGGGGAGGCCACGCGTTGGGCCTGCAGCCGCGAACCGGAAGCCGGCATCCGACTCCTCGCTTCCCTGGCGGAACGATCCGATATTGCCGACCTGACGAAAAATGCCCTACACTTTTTCCCGCCGAAGGATCTGCCGGTGGTGAAGGCCTGGTATGAAAAAATGCCGACGGGTTCCTTTAAATCCGCCCTGCTGAAGGAGTTGATGCCGGTGCTGCAACGCGCTGACCGCCGGGAAGCCATCCGCCTGGCTTCCGCTTTTCCGCTGGAGCCGCAATCCGGCGGGCCCTCCCGGCAGTCGCTTCTGGGTGAGATTTTGTCCCGGGCGGAGATCGCCTCGCTTTCCCCTGCGGACCAGCAGGCGCTGGTGCAGGAATTTCCGGAAGCGGACCGGTCGTTTCTTCAAAGCCAGATCGTCAATCAGCAGTTCGGAAACTTTGCGAACTACGACAAGAACTCCGCCCTGGAAACGCTATCCATTTTACCCGAAGCGGAGCGTCAAGACCAGGCCGGCGATCTTTTCACGCGCTGGGCGGAGACGGATCCCCTCCGCGCCTCACAAGGGTTGAGCCGGTTGCCGGAGGAGGCCGCCAGCCCTGACCTTTACCGGCAATTCGCCGCCAAGTGGACGGAGGGGAACGTCGGCCAGGCCTCGCAATGGGTGAGCGGGCTGCCGGACAGCCCGTTGAAGCAGGCGGCCATCACCGGTTTGGCGGGGAAACTCAGTCAGGACTACCCCGGCGAGGCCATCACCTGGGCGGGCACCTTGACGGATCCGGCGGTCAAAATGAAGACCTTGCATGCCATCCTTTCCGAAGCCAACGGCCCCGGCCGCGCGGCTGCTGCACCTGACAGTTTGCGGAAAGCCGTGGACGCCCTCAACCTGACCGCGGAGGAGCGGACGGGACTTCCCTTCAACCCCGCGACCCCATGAAACGCGCCGCGCTCATCGTCCTTTGTTTTGCGGCCGGCCTCGGCCTTTCGCGCCTCACGCCCCGGGCCGCGATGCCGCCTGCCGCCGTTTCCATGCCGCCTGCTGCGGTCTCTCAGGAAATGCCCAAACCTGCTCCCACCGCTGCGGCACCAGTTTATTCCCTGGCGGGCGACTGGCGGCCTTCCGTCGAGGATTGGGCGGCGAAGGACCCGTCCGCCTTTCACCAATGGCTCCTTGAGCGCGGCACGCCTCCCGACCCCGAGGTTCTGCGGGTGCTTTTCCGCGAATGGGCAGGCCAGGACGCGGAGGCTGCCTTTTCCGCCGTCTTCAATCTACCCGTAGATTTTAAACGGGAGGACCAGCTGCTCGACGGGATGCTGGCCCAGGTGCTAAAACAAACCGGCGGCCTGGAAACCGCCCTGAAATGGATCCCTTCCGTGGTGGAACAAATCAGCGGATGGTCGCACCCCGAGAAGGAATGGCTGAAGTCCGCCCCTCCGGAGGAAATTGCCTCCCACCTGGCGGCGAAGGCTGGCGGTTCCGGGTATGCCGGGACGATGATCTGGGAGTTTACCAGGCACTGGGCCGCCCAGGATCACGATGCCGCCATGGCCTGGACGAACACTTTGAATCCCAAGCAACGCGGCAACGCCGTCCGGGGCCTCATGGAAGCCTGGTCCAAAACCGATCCCCAAGCCGCCATGGATTACCTCGCCTCGGATCAGGCCACCACGGAGGACCGGTTCAATGCCTATCAACCCATGGCCGAACTGGCCAAAACCGACCCCAAATCCGCCCTCGACTGGTGGGAGGTCAACATCGGCGTGACCGCCTACAACTCCCTGCGGCCGGTTTACCAGATCTGGGGCAAGGAAGCCCCTGCCGAAGCCCTGAGCTATGCTCTAGCCATCGAGGATCCCTTCCTCCGCCGGGAGTCACTCGAGGCCGTGGGGAGCTCGGTGATCATTTCGGAGACGCTTCTGGCCATCGGCCGTCAGCCGCCCGGACCCGACCGCCGGGCGCTGCTGGAGTCTCT
>JAYUWQ010001067.1:0-2488 GCA_043753485.1 bacterium | reverse complement strand
CCGCCAGCGGGACCGCTTATCTGGAGGAAGCGCTGCCCCCCAAGTATCCCAAGGCCGCCCAGCTCACCTTCCGCTGCGGCCCGGAGTGGCAGATTTATTATTTGGCCTTCAAAGCGGAACAGGCCATTCCGGAGGGGAAAGGAGCGCTGGTTTTCCACTTGGGCCAGCGGGCCCAGGCATTTGAGTTTGGCCCGGTGCGGGTGTTGAATTATGGAACCGGGATCGCCCTGAAGGACTTGCCCCGCACGCCGGTCACCTACCGGGGACGCGACGCCGGGGCTCCATGGCGGAAAGAGGCCGCGGCCCGGATTGCCGCGCACCGCATGGCGCGGCTTGTGGTCAAGGTGGTGGATGCTGCGGGCCAGCCCGTGCCTTCCGCGGATGTTTGGTTGCACCAGGTCCGGAGTGGTTTTGGATTTGGCACGGCGGTCACGGCGGACTGGCTCACCAAACCAGGCCCGGACGGCGACGCCTACCGGAAAATTATCGCGGAATGTTTCAGCCGGGTGGTTTTCGAAAACGACCTTAAGATGGGCATGTGGGAGCAATCCCTCAAAAATGAACCGGAGAGTTCCTTCCGGTGGGAGAACACCCTCAAGGCCATGGATTGGCTCAAGGAGCGGGGCATTCCCATCCGCGGCCATTTTCTCTGCTGGGCGCCGTGGGAAGAGTGGTCGGAGGATTTGAAGGCCGAGCCTGACAAAATCAAACAACGTATCCTCACCCACATTCCGCGGCTGGCAGCCGAAGTGGGGGACCGCGTGATGGAATGGGATGCCATCAATCACCTCGCCGGCTGGACGAAGAATATCGATGAGGTCACGGGTGTGGATTTTTATACAGAAGTCATGAAGGTCTCCCGGGCGGCCACCAAACTGCCGCTGTGGGTAAATGAAGACCAGGTCTTCCGCCCTGGCCGCCAGCAGGAGGATTATTACACCCGCATTCAAAAGCTCATCGCGGATGGCCAGAAGCCTGATGGGATCGGCAACCAGGCGCATTTTGACGACAGCTTCCTGCCCAGCCCGCAGGAGATGCTGGCCAACAGCGACCGTTTTGCCGCGCTGGTGCCGGCGCTGCAGATCACGGAATTCGACGTGATGACCAACGGGGATGAGCAACTTGAGGCCGATTACCTGCGCGACATCCTGACGGTTTGTTACAGCCATCCCGCCTACACCGGGTTTATCACCTGGGGATTCTGGGAAGGATCCCACTGGAAGCCGCCGACCGCGCTGTGGCGGAAGGATTGGTCGGAGAAACCCTCCGCCACCGTCTGGCGCGAACTCGTCAATAAACAATGGGCCACCCGCGCCGCAGGCCAGACCGCGACTGGGGGGGAATACACCGTCAATGCCCACCTCGGAACCTATGAAATCACCGTCAGCGCCGCCGGGAAAAAGGCGGTGGTCCGCGCCGCGCTGGCCAAGGACAGCGGTCCCGTCGTAATGAAGCTGCCTTGAGATCAGCAGGTTGCTGGTCCCGCATCATCTCTTGCAAACGGCAGGCGCCAGGCTAAGGAAGCGGCCCCCCGGAAATGGCCTTGCAGAGCCTTTTCCTTCCCTAACTCCTCCCCCTCTTTCCCATGTCCACCGAAACCACCCTGATCCTCTTCAAACCCGATTGCGTCCAGAAAGGCCTGATCGGCACTGTGCTCGGCCGTTTTGAGTCTGCGGGCTTCCGCGTGCAGGGTCTCAAGATGATGCACCTCAGCCAGGACATCCTGAAGGAACATTACGCCCACGTGGCCGACCGCCCCTTCTTCCCGGAAATCGTCAGCTTCATGCAGAGCAGCCCAGTGGTGGCGCTCGCCCTCAGCGGGGAAAACGCCATCAGCCGGGTGCGCGATCTGCTCGGTCCAACCGACTCCAAGAAGGCGCCCGCCGGCACCATCCGCGGGGATTTCGGCACCGACATGATGGTCAATATGTGTCATGCCTCCGACAGCCCGGAAGCCGCCGCCGCCGAGGTGAAGCGCTTCTTTGCCCCCGGCGAAGTCTTTTAATCTGCACTGGTGGGAAACCACGGATTTCACAGATGACCCGGAGGGTTCCGGACAGGCTGTGGGATTCATGAGCTCCGTGCCGTCTTGGGTTTTTCCTCCATGAAACCGTCCCGTCCCGCCCGTTCCCAGGACCCGCGTCAGGCGGTGCGCCGTCACCAGCACACCGACTACGCCAAGGCCCCGGAGATCGGGGACGAGGACGATCTCTATCAAATCGTCCGGAACCAGAAATCGCCGCTCCTGCTCATCCTCGACGGCATCACCGACCCTCACAATCTGGGGGCCTGCCTGCGCACCGCCGATGCCGCTGGAGTACATGCCGTGGTGGTACCGAAGGACCGGGCCGCCACCCTGACGGATACCGTGCGGCACATTGCCTGTGGTGCGGCGGAGAGTGTGCCCTTCATCCAAGTCACCAATCTGGCCCGCACCATGGAGAAACTGCAGTCCCTCGGGGTGTGGCTGGTCGGTCTGGCGGAGGAA
>JAYUWQ010001066.1:0-2489 GCA_043753485.1 bacterium | reverse complement strand
TGCTGCTGGCGCTGATGACGGTCCTGCTGGTGCTCCGCGTGGAGGACGGCGAGGGGCCACTGACCGGATTGGTTGTGGCCGGGATCATCCTCGGCCATCAATACTCGGCCAAACCCCTCCAATTGTCCTATCACGGTATGGGGGAGCTGACGGTGGCATTTACCCACAGTTTCCTCGTCGTGGGACTTGGCTGGGCGTCCCAGGGAGGAAACCCCGGGGGGGCCGGACCATGGGGCTTTTCCATGGCAATTTTCATGGCGGTGCTGCCGTCGATCCTGCTGGCCGGTTTTCCCGATCTGGAAGCTGACCAGGCTTCGGGCAAGCACACCCTGGCTGGGCAATGGGGACGGCTTGCCACCGTCCGTGCCGCGATCACAGCCACTTTTTTGGCCATGGCCCTCAAGATAACCACTTCCAGTGCGGGCCCCCTTTCGGTCTGGTTCAACGCGGCCGCCTTGTTGCATGGGCTGGCCCTGGCCGCTGCGTTGTGGCGCCATGCCCATCCGCCACGCCCCGGAAAAATCGACGGGCTCCTCCTCTTCGCGTTGACCTTTATGTTGTGGTTCGCCCTGGAGCCCTTCTGCGCATTCTGGGCCCCCAGTGCAGGATGGCGATGGTGAGCACGGACTGCGGCGGGGAACAACGAAATCGGGATGTTTACCAGCCCGAAACTGATGGATCCTTTCCAGATCGCACGCGTAGAGTCACCGGAATAAATAGTTAGGGATGGGCCGCTTTTGTGGGCACTGTTTTTAACACTGCAACGGTGCAGCGGGGCGGTTGTGTCAGGATATACTCCACCGCCACCGCGATGTCCTCCGCCTTGAGCATCTCCAATCTCTCCTGACTCTCGCGTTGCTCCTCCATGGTCTCTTCAATCATGTCCGAACCGGTCTTGCCGGGTTCCACCAGGCTGACCTTGATGCCTTTTTCAGCCGCTTCCTGGCGGAAGGACTCGGCGAAGCCCTGGATGGCGGCTTTGGTGGCCACATAAACCGATCCTCTGGGTTCGCGCCGGTCCGCGCTGATGGAACCGATCAGCACAATATGGGCGTTTTCCCTCATGCGTTCCAGAGCATGCCTGGCGCAGAGGAGGTATCCTGAAACGTTGGTGAGGACGGCATATTCCGCCGTCTCTCCGGTTTCCTCCTCCAGACTTTCTGCGCTGACCGCGGCGTTGTTCATCAGCACGTCCAGCCCTCCCCATGCTTCGTCCACCTTCTGGAAAACTTTTTCCACCTCTTCCTTCACGGTCACATCAGCGATCATGCCAATCGCGGGGAATCCACTGCGGGAAAGATCTCGCATGGCGTCGTCCAATTCGGGCTGGTGCCTTCCAAAAATAAGAACGGACGCACCCTCCGCCGACAACCGGAGGGCAATGGCGCGTCCCAATCCGGTGGTCCCACCGGTGATAACCACACGGCGTCCTGGAAGGGGTTGTTATTGAGTATGGACTGTTTTCATGGGAGAGGAGAAGGATGGTTTTTCTGTGTAGAAGCTATATCGTGATATTTCCCGGAATGCGGGCGGCTCTGTCGGCTGTTATGGATGGCATGGGCTCAGGCGTATTCGGCATTATCTACTACCTCCTTCAACACCGGCTGAGCGGGTGCAGTTTATTTCCAAAGTAATGGTAAGTTTTCATGGCGACGGTGGGTTGGAGTGATTGGATGGAGGCTGGGCAGGATTGGACGTTCCAACCGCACGATTGCTGGTTTTGGCCGCGGGACGGTTGGGATCCTTCTTTTCCAGCGCGTCCAAGGCTGCGGCATGGGTTATCAAAACCGGGAGAGTTTTTGCGGCGAATGTCTGAAGGGCAGGGGCCTTGAGGTTACCCTTCACCCGCTCAAAAAGCGCGATATCCCTCAAGAGGCCCTCTTTCATGAGCTGCATGAACGCCGCATCGAATGCCACCCCCGTTTTATCCTTGAGCGAATGCCAGGTGTCCCTGTCCGTTTCCTGCCCGGGGTCCTTGGGTACCGCATCTTTCTGCGGTTTTCCGGGCGGGTCATTTTCGGGTCTGAAGGATCCGGATTCTTTCCTCCCATAGTCCCGGGAGGGATCGGGGATCTCTGCTCCCAGGGATTGGGCGATTTCCACCAATGCGGCGTTCGCGGCGGAGAGATCCTTCACCTGCATCGCCGCAAAGGCCTTGAGATCATCCCGCAAGGCTTGGGTGACCGCCAGTTCAGCGAACTTCAACTCCATCCTGACGGCTTTTGCAGCATGGTGGATGAACTGTTCATCAGCACTTTTTTCCCGAACGGTCCCGGGATTGACGGCACCGGGCAGTTTATCGGTGGATGAAGCGGTATATTCACTCCCACTGGCAGGTGCCGCTGGCGGTAATTTGCCGATGTTTTCCCGGTGGGGCACCGGATCGGCATTGAGCGGGACAGCCCCGAGGGACAAGGCCGTGAGCAAACAGATTCTGTTCATAGCATGGGTGGGGGGCTAGCCGTTCCCTCCGGGCCGGGGCGGTGGGG
>JAYUWQ010001065.1:0-6194 GCA_043753485.1 bacterium | reverse complement strand
GTTGGATGAGGGAGGCGAAGGCGGAAATGTCGAAAATCCGGACACTTGATTCGGCCGTTCCGGTGCGGTTGCTGCTGGCCGCGGTGTCCAGCCCGAGGGCGCCTGCCGGGACGTTGTCCCGGTAGACCTCCGTGCCGTTGAGATAAAAGACCGCCCCGTCATCCACCACCGCACGCAGACGCAAGGTGGTAATCGGGGTGGTGTCAGTGACCGTGAAAGCCTGACGGAAGTAAAAGGCCTTCCGGCTGGCGGCGGCGGAACTGACATTACTCACCACGGTCCGCTCATCGCCATCGCCGGCGCCGGCCTGGAGCAGGCCCTGACGCCACAAGGAATCGTCGAAGGCCAGGTCGGTCCGCCAGGTGGCGGGCGGTTCCGTGCCGCTGTCAAGAATCCGCCATGTCGGGGTTCCGGCCACGGGGGCGGCAGAGGTTCCTCCCTCCAGGACAAGGGTGCGCACGGATCCTCCTACGGTGCTGCCGACCGAGACCAAGGCGCTGCCAGTGCCGTTATAGAGCGTGATGGTGCCAGGGTTCAATGTTAGCCCATTGGGGGCCGTCAGGCTGGCGGTCCGGTTCCACACCCCGCGTTCGAGTGCTCCGCCGGGCAGCCTGGCATCCACCCGCACCAGGACCGGCACGCCCGGAACATAGGTGGCGGGGGTCTGCAGGGTGACCGTGTCCGGCACCGTGACCGCGCTGAGCGTGCCCTGCACGCCGGTGAAGCTGCCGCCCTCCGGCACATAGATGTCCGTTATGATGCGGTTCACCACGTTGCCGGTGCCATTCGGGCCATCAAAGAATTCTGCGGTGACGCGGTTCAGGCCTTTGCTCAGGAAACCGGAACCTGCCGTGGCGGCATAGCTCCAGGTTCCGGCCACGGCGGTGCCGAGGGTCCGGTAATTCAACGCCGCAGCCTGACCATTGAGGCGCAGGGAACGGGTTTCCACCACGCTGAAACTGCCAGTAAAGGTTACCGCTCCAGTGGCGCTTTGCAGAAAGCCGCCGGTTCCGGCAGTGAGATTGGTGCTGAGGGAATAGGTGAGGGGAATCTGACTCAGCACACTGGCCCGGCGGTCATCAATGAAGGTCTTCACCCCTGCCACCGAGGCGGCGCTGGCCCAGCCTCCGATCAATTCGTTGATCAGGGGATCCAGACGGGAGCGGGTGAAGACATTGTTCACCAGATGCAGCATCCTTTGATAGTATGCCGGGACGAGGTCGGGATGCGTGAAAAGCCGCTGCAGGCCCAGCAGATTGGCGCTGCCGGTATGGAAGCTGAAGATGGACCGGTTGACGGGAGTGCTCAGGCCGTCCGTTGTATTCAGGTCAAAACAGGTGTCGAAATCATGCGGGATCAGGATGAAGCGCGGGTCTGTCACGCCCCGGTAAATCGCGAAGTCATCCGCCCGTCCGGTGGGCAGGCCGCCTTCCTGATTCCCCACCAGGGCATCCAGGGCCAGATAGGTGAACCACTGTTCGATATTGATCACCTCACGCACCCGCTGCGGATAGTCAGCATCCGTGATGGCGGGCTGGGCCGCCGTCCCGCCCGTGGCCGGGGCACTGATGGTTCGGCACAGATTGATCAGGTCCGTCCAATCGTTTACATCTTCGTTGGTCCGCTTCAAATAGGTATCCGCGTAAGCCAACGGATTGGTCCCCTCATAACGGAATTCCCCGCTGCCGAGGTCGCCGGTGATGACGCCGGCGGTGTTGGGCTCGTGGTCATCCACCCGGTACATGTTTCCATGGGCATCCTCCGGGAAATGGTTGTCAACCCAATCGCCATTGAGGGTCTCGATCCGCGCATAACTACCGAACATACGCTCACCCGTTTCGGCGATGCTGACACCGTTCATGATCAACCGGACCGGCCGGGCGGACTGCTCCGCGATGCCACCCAGGGCAAAGACGTTGGCCGCCAGCACCTGGGAGTGGGGGTAGCGGCAGTTCAATTGAATGGCCGGCCGGTCCTTCCACAGGTCATCGGTCCGCATCGAGACATGGAAATTGTTGGGAGGGCCGAGGCGGCTGCCGAAGCCCCGGTTCCTGACGGAAGTGAGGTATTTCAATTCGATGCCTCCGCCGTCCTGGGAGATGAAGGTGGAGTTCATCGCGGCATCGCTATCCTGACCGCCGCTGGTGGTCTGGATCGTGCGCAGTTCCTCACGCTCCAGAGCTGTCATGATCACGCGGTAGACCGGGCGGCTTCCGCCCGTCCAGGCCACGTCTTCATTGTAGGTATTATCAACCTGGAGCAGGGCATTGGCCGACTGGGCAAATACCGCCGGCACCACGCCCGCCACGCTGGTGCGGGCGGCAGCCGGCCAGGTCGCTGTCTCCCCGAGATCGCCGGCGGCCCTGACGTAATATTCCAGGATGGTGTTATTTACCTGGGCGGGAATCACCGCTGAATACGTCCCCTCGAGGGTCTGGCCGGGGACGCCTTGATCCGGCCAGGCCAGGGTCATGGGTACTGCGGTAAAAGTGGCTTGTCCGTCACGCCGCCAGAAGAGAGTCTGGGCAGGAGGCACGGTGCCATCAATGGCATCAACCACCTTTGCTAAAACGGTGATCGGCTGGGTGGAGCGGGGAATCACTGGCTCATGCCTCACTTTGGTGATTCCCACAAATGGGGTGCTGAAGCCGCCCCCTGAAGTGCCCGGACTGCCGCCGGCCGCCGTACTGGGGCGCCAGTTTTGTCCCATGGTGCCCGGCACGCCGGGTCGCTTGCGCTCAAGGGTCCTTCCGCCGCCATCTGCCAGGCTCTCCCAGGTCCAACCCTGATAGCGATAGGCGTCCACCGGCGGCCGCACCCGCAGCGCCCAATCGCCTTCATCGGCATAAGTCACTTCATCCACTTTTTGCCCCAGGGCATCGTCCAATTGCACCGTCTCGCCCTTGCTGGAGAGATTGCCCGTCCACCCGCCCACCACCGTACCCGCGAAGGCCGGGTTCGCCGCTTGGAAAGCCGCGGTATCCGCTGCCACCACCAGCATCGCGCCCTCGGGCAATACCGTGCCCGCAGGGAAGCTGTAGCTGATGCCTTTGGTGAATTTCCACCCGCTCAGATCGGCCGCACCCGAGCCCGGGATATTATAAATTTCCAGCCATTCCTGGGACTCGTTTTCCGGCACCGGGGCCGGATGGAACATCAGTTCAGTAATAACCGGAGCCGCCTGGGCAGCAGCAGAAAAAACAAGGACGCCCGCGGCGAGGAGCCGGCACGTCCTGCGGGGGAAGCAGGAATGGACCATAAAGAGAGGGAAAGGCCGGCACTGATCACGCCCGAGGCCAATACCGTTTCAGATCAGCGCGGGCGACACCATTGGGGAGGACGCCCCAACCAGTGATATAATTATAATCAAAGCGCTGCGAAAAGGAATCCCAATCTGATGGTTTCCTGCCCGGAAACGCCATTCTCATCCGCCCTAGGGAAAATGCTGACGCCTTCCTGCGGTAAATTACCCTCTTCTTACCGCTCTGGCGCTCCGTTGCCTACTCCGCCAAAGGGCCCGTCCAGGCAAACGTCTCCTCCACGACCACTTCCGGATGCAGACTCCGGCGTACCGGACAGCCTTGAGCCGCGGCCTCCAGCCGGGCGCGCTGGGGGTGGTTTTCGTCCAGGGGCACTGTGATGGCCACTTCCAGGCGGGCGATCCGCCTAGGTGGATCGGCCGTCATGTGCTTGCGCACCCGCGCCGTCATTCCCGTCAGGTCCACCTCCAGTCTGGCGGCGAGAATGCCCATGGTCGTCGCCACGCAACTCGCCAGTGCGGTTCCCACCAAGTCCGTCGGGGAAAACCGCTCACCGCGCCCCATGTTGTCCACCGGGGCGTCGGTCTCAATCGGCGACTGCGACGGACCATGCACCGCCAGGCAGCGCAGGCCCCCTTCATAACGAATGTTTGCTTCCACCATAATCCCCCAGTTCTACGTTACCCAATTCAAAGCCGCAACGATGCAGCGCGGCATTCCTGAGCAGGCCCCTGTCTGTCAACCCAAGGGAACAACCCGACCCAAAATGGGACTTGCCGCGGAGGAGGGAGCGCCCGTTCCAGCGTGGTAATTTGAATGCCATGAAAGCCATTGCTCTTGCAAGCCCAAGCCCGCTGATCATGGTCTGACTCCCTCTGAATTCTGGAAATCGTGCTGTCCTTGGTGGCATTTTTTGTGGAACTTCGGGGGAGTTGGTCTTTTATTTCCTCGTAAAGCGTTGAATATCAAATGGCTCCATAGTTCAACGGATAGAACGGGGGTTTCCTAAACTTCAAATCTGGGTTCGATTCCCGGTGGAGCCACTTTGGGGCAGGGCCGGTCCAGACTGCCGGGAGGCCAGGGTCATTGATCCACCGGGTGCTTGACCGGCCGGTTTCCCTAACCGCCAATCGCGGTCATGTGGCGGCCTGGCAGGTAGGTGGTGCGGAAGTCGTGTTCCCGGGGCTTACGGGCGACCACGGAGAGGAAAAAGTTTTTGAGCGCTTCGTCATCGCTGCCATCGCGCAGGACCTGGCGGAGGTCGAATTCGAGGTGGCTGCCGAGGCAGGGGCGGAGCTTGCCATCAGAAGTGAGGCGGAGTTTGTTGCAGCTCTCGCAGAAGTGGAGGTTGGTCATGGCTCCGATAAAACCGACAAGCTGGTCGCGGCCGGGGACTTCATAGTAGCTGGCGGGGCCGTTGGTTTTGTAGCCGGGCCTCGGGATGAGCGGGCCGGTGCGGGCTTCGATGAGACGGCGGGCGGTTGCGGTGGGAAGGAAGCTGCTGTCCTCCAGCAATTCGCGGGAAGTGACCGGCATCAGTTCAATGAAGCGGAGCAGACAGCCCTGCCCGTGAGCGAAGTCGAGCAGGGCAGGAAGGGCATCGGGATCGCTGTGCGCGGCTTTCATGAGGACGCAGTTGAGCTTGATCTGCTCAAAACCGGCGGCGTGGCAGGCATCAATGCCGTCGAGAACCTTGTGGTGGAAATCGCGCCCGGTCACGGCGGCGTAGGCGGCGGGGTCGAGAGTATCCAGGGAAATGTTGACGGTGCGGACGCCGGCCCCGCGGAGGTGGGCGGCGGTGGTGCGGCCATCCCGTTGCCGATCGGCCAGCAGGGTGCCGTTGGTGGAGAGGCCGATGTCATCGATGCCGGGGATGGCCTTCAGCTGGGCGATGAAGGGGATGACGTCCCGGCGGGTGAGGGGTTCGCCGCCGGTGACGCGGAGCTTGTGGATGCCGAGCGAGGCCCCGGCGCGGACGGTGCGGAGGATTTCCTCATAAGTCAGGAGATCGGCGCGGGGCAGCCAGGTCTGCAGCTCCTCCGGCATGCAATAGTGGCAGCGCTCATTGCACCGGTCGGTGATGCTGAGCCGCAGGTAGGAAATTTGGTGGCCAAAAGTGTCTTGCACGTTACGCTCAGTTGAGCAGGGTTTTCGGCATGTGCAGCCGGAAATCAAGCGTCGCCGCTTCCTCCCAGCCCTGAAAATATCATGAAAAAGATCTCCATGAAACTGGTCCGGAGTGCGGTTGCGGGGGTGGCACTGCTGTTGGCGGCTTGTGCTGCCTCCACTCCGGGCAGCCGGGTGGCGCAGGCTCCCCAGTTGTTTGACCCTCTTTCCGGGAACCAAAAGCAGGCCGTGATGGAGGGCCGGGTGATCGAAGGCATGACGCCGGATGCGGTCTATCTGGCCTGGGGCAGACCGGACCGGGTGACGCGGGGAAGTGAAAATGGGTCTCCTTATGAATTGTGGCGTTATACGGAACTGCAGCCGGTCTACCGTTCCAGCGTGGTTGCCGGCATGGGTTATGGATATGGCTACGGGCCGTATGGCTACGGCGGGCGGCGTTATTACCATCCGGGATTTGTCGCGGTGGACACCGGACCGGACTATGTGCCCATGACTGCTGCGGTGGTCCATTTCAGCCGCAACCGGGTCACCGGATGGGAGCGGCTGCGCTGACTGACGGCGCTGCCAGGGGGGTGTGATGAAACTGCCCTCGGTTTTGAAAGCGCCGTCCCGGAAGTCGTCCGGTCCGGCTGTGGAGGGGCGATTGATGCAGGGATGCCGGGATCGCACGGACCGTTGCTTTTTTGCCCGTCTGGCGATTGAATTCAGGATGCTTCAATCCCTTCCATTGTCCGGCGGCGGCGTGCTCACCTTCCGGGAATATGGCGTGCCCGGAGGCCAGCCGGTCTTCTTTTTCCATGGCTGGCC
>JAYUWQ010001064.1:0-2497 GCA_043753485.1 bacterium | reverse complement strand
CACTGGGACGGCCGTGCGGAACGCACCCTTGATCAAACTGGCCTCATCAACGGCGCCCCTCTCCACAATCCCGGCGACCCTGCCAACCGCCTGATCGTCCCTGGCGAAACCCAACGCTCGGTGCTGTGGCATCGGATGGGAGGAACCAACGGGTTCTCCCGGATGCCTCCGCTTGGCACCAGCGAACTGGACCAGACGAACCTCGCGCTCATGGCCGATTGGATCACCCAGGCGCTGCCCCTGCGGAAAAGTTATCTGCAATGGCAGCAACTGTGGTTAGGCAACGCCAATCCCGAGGATGGTCTGGCCACCGCTGATCCGGATGGCGACGGCTCGTCCAATGGCGAGGAATTTCTCGCCGGCACCCATCCCCTGGATGGCGGGGACTTTATTCAGCCCACCTTCACCATGGGTGGCGGAACCGCTACTTTCGACCTGAGCCTGCCTGCCAACCGTTCCGCCTGGATCGACATGTCCACGGACTTGTTGCAATGGAATCCGTGGGATGTTCCCGGCAATGGCGGCCTGCCCTCCGCGGGAGGGCCATTTTCGATCTCCGGCCCGGTCGCCCACCCCCGCCAATTCTTCCGCCTCCGGCTGTCGGAGAATTGAGAAAACCGGTGATGAACCTCTCCACCGGGATGCCGCAGCCGCCTTGCAACATCGGCCCGGCGTCGTTTGTTGCCCCACCATGAAGCCAACCTTCTGTCTCTTGTCCACGGCCGCGCTGGCGGGCCACTTCCCAGCCATGGCGTTGGAAAACCTTGACGACCTGCGGACCGTCCAGCACAGGAAGACCGGCCATTAAACAGCAACCTCCACTTGTTGGGTTTCCACCGTGAAAGGAAGACCGCGTTTGGCGCGCACTTCCAGAGACAGGCTGATGGCTTCCTTGATTTGTGCTACGGCCTCGGCTTTGGATTGACCCTGACTATATCAGCCGGGAATGGAAGGGCAGGAGGAGATCCACATCCCGTCTTCGTCGCAGTCCACGGTGACTTGAAATTTCATGCCTCATTGACAGTGCACGGTTCGTTTCGAGGCAACTGGGCAACTGCGGAGCGGCTTCGCTATTATTGTGAGGAATGCCCTGTGCCGTCGCCAAGGCTCCCTTTGCCTGAAGCGGAGACAGGCCTCTGCAGTCAAAATGCACCTGCGTGCCAGGTTGAGACCCGGTGACTTTTCAGTTACGGAATTGAGGTGCGCGGCAGATAAGCTCCGCAGGATTCCCTCACCACGAGCCGGGGGGCGAGGAGGAGGGTTCTAGGCGGGAGGGTGGGTTCTTTGAGACGTTCACGCATGGCATTGAAGGCGGTCAGGGCGATATTACGGCAGGGCTGGTGGATGGTCGTCAGCGGGACACTGAGGAGGGTGGCAAAGCGGACGTCATCGAAGCTGACGAGGCGGAGGTCCTGAGGGGTGCGGATGCCGAGCCGGGTCAGGGTTTGCAGGAGCTGGGCGGAGGTGTGGTCATTGGCGCAGATCACGCCGTCATGGGATTTTCCGGCGGCAAAATTCCGGACGAATTTGAGGTCGGTGGGATCTCCAGAGTGAAGAAAATCCGGGGACACCGGAATTTTATGGGTCATCATGGCAGCGCACACGCCAGCCTTCCGGGCGTCCACGGTGGTGGCGGAGTAGGGGCGGGTGAAAAAGGCAAGACGTTTCGCGCCCAGCTTGATGAGATGTTCCGCAAGGAGGTAGCCGCCCGCAAAATTATCGATTCCCACGAGGTCGTAGTCGCTGCGCTGGGGAAATGTGCAGATATCCCGGTCCAACAGCACCACGGGGACGCCCGCATGGCTGAGACGTTCCGTGATGCGGCGGTTTGCGGCCTGGTTATCAGTCGTGTGTTCGAAAGGGGCGAAGAAGACGCCGTTTACGCCTTTATCGATGAATTGGGCACAGAGCTCCTCCGCTTCCTGGATGCTGGTGTCGGCGCTGATCTGATGCTGGGCCGTCCCGCCCCAGTAGATGCCAAAATCATGCACGCGGGCGAGGCTGGCGAGTTCCCCGCAGATGACTTCGAAGATCTCGATGCGGCCGAGTCCGGGCACAATCATCCCCAACTGCCGTGCGGCCGCAGGCTTGATATGATCCGCATTGAGATAGGTGCCGGAGCCTGCCCGCCGCTCCACCAGGCCTTCGCGTTCAAGGGTGCGGAGGGCTTGGGCCGCAGTGGGACGGGAGACGCCGAAGCGCTTCACCATCTGCGCTTCGCTGGGCAGCCGGCCGGCGGAACCGTATTTCCCCGAGGTGATTTCCTCCCGGATTTGGTTGGCAATATCGAAGTGTTTGGCGTTTGTCACAGGCATGGGGAATTGGTAATGACCGCTTAATTCACAGATCATGAAGGAAATCTACCCATGCCGTCAATTTCGGATTGTTCTCGGCTATCAGCGAATCGCTTCATCGGCCCGTTGCTTAATGACCAAGCAGGCTTGGTGGGAGATTACTCCCACTGAAGCTGAGGTCGCGCCCGTTCCCGGCGCTCTGG
>JAYUWQ010001063.1:0-2499 GCA_043753485.1 bacterium | reverse complement strand
GACGCGATTCATGATACCCGATTGCTGGGCGAGGAAATCCTCGCATGGCGAGAGCTTCCATCCAGTGAGCGTCTCAATGACCGCGTCCGCGATCAGTTCATGGAGGCAGGCTGGCAATTCGGGCGTTCTCTCATGAACGTCATCCACTGTTCCGCCTGTCCTGCCGGAGCCTATCCCGACTTGGATAAACTCCACCTCAAAGCAGAGCTGGAGGAAATGCTGGCGGGAGATGAAGATGGCCTTGTTGCCGAATACACCGATCTCGACCTATGATCCTACCCACCGAATATGGGGGTGGATCAACATCCACCCCGGCAAAGTTCCCGCTGGGGCAACTGGTGGCAACGCCGGCTGTCCTCGCGAGCCTGACCCAAAACGACATCCAAGCCGCACTCGACCGCCACCTCAGTGGCGATTGGGGCGATCTGGATGAGGAAGACAGAGCTGAGAATGAGCTGTCCCTGCAAAAGGGGCTCCGTCTGTTCTCGGTTTATCACGGAGCGGAAGGTGTGAAGTTTTACATCATCACTGAACACGACCGCTCCATCACCACGGTGCTCCTTCCGTCCGACTATTGAGTATCACCTATTGAATTCAACCCCATGGCACCCGATCCCCTACGCTCATTCTTCTGCCGGGAGAATGAAGTTCCTGCCGCAGGAAAGTCCTGCGCACCGTTCTCGCTGATCCGGTAATCAGCGTCCTTTTATAAACCCTGCCCGCGTGGTGGGGTTTTCTTTTTGGCTGACGTGGGGCTCAGTCATTCTCAAGGCCATACTCACGCTTCTGGGCATAAGTCCCCAGCCAGTCCGCCGCCTCGACTTTGGCAAAACAGCGTTTCCCGGTTCTGAGTGCCTGCGAATCTTCCGCCAGCCCCAGGGCGAGCCGGGGGGCACAAATGCCGCAGAGCGACAGGCCTTTGTCTCCGCAATGCCAATACACGTAGGGAGTCATCAGCTTGTTCCCGCAAAGGTAGCAATCATCCTCGATGTAGCAGAGTTCCAATCCGTTCAGCGGTTCGGCCAGACCATCCGCGTGGAACATTTCTTTAAAGCATTCGGGCAGATCGGGGTCATTGACCCATTCCGGAGTCTTCACTTCAAAGGAGGCGGAGGTGATGATCATGGCTTTGAGAGGTTCGACTATGATAAAATGAAGGGATGCCATCCGCAACAAAAAGGCTTCCCCGTTTCCGGAGGAACCGGGAGGAAATCCGTCCTTTCAAGCTGACCCCACGCGATTTCGAAATCATCCGGCAGGTCGCCCGGCACCGGTTTTTGTCGTCGCCTCAAATTTGTTCACTCGTGGAGGGGGCGGCCTCACAAATTCTCCGGCGCTTGCAGTGTCTTTTCCATGCGGGTTATCTTGACCGCCCCCGATGCCAGATCGACTACTACCATGCCGGTGGATCAAGGGCGATGGTTTACGGACTGGCCAGCAGGGGGGCCGGGATGATGCGGCAGAAGTTTGATCTCCCCTTTTCCCGGATGGACTGGGATACGAGGAACCGGAACGTGGGCCGTATTTTTCTCGAACACGCGCTGATGGTGGCCGGGATCATGATCGCCTTTGAATTGGCTTGCCGGGCCACCGGCGGCCGGGTGAAGTTCGTGCTTCCTGACGATACCGCCAAATCAGCCAAGTCTCCCCCGCCATCGAAGCACAAGCCGTGGCATTATTGGAGGACGACCCTGGGAGGAAAACAACAAAGCTTGGTTCCTGATGCGGCATTCATTTTGGAGTATGCCGGAGATCCTGTGGGCAAAAACTGCCGGCTCTGTTTGATTGAGGCGGATCGGGGCACCATGCCGTTGCGCCGTTCCCGCGGCTCAGCCTCCTGCATCGAACGAAAACTGCATCTTTATACCCAGCTCTGGAAGTCCGGGCAGTTTGTCAAAATCTCCGGCGCTCATCGAATTCAGGTCTGGATCGTGACGACGGGTGAGGAGCGGGTGGACAATATGAAAAAAGCCTTCGCTGAGCTGCCCGCAGGACGCGGGCTGTTCCGCTTTACCGATCTGGAGGCTTTGCAGAATGAGGGTTTCATTTTGGACGGGCAGTGAGGAGCCCGCCCCGACGGGACAATCGGGACTGCATTTGCTAGAATATGAAATGGAATCCGCCGTCACCGATGGCGTCGCACCTTCCATCTCATCAACCCATGCCCTGCTCCTCATTATGTCCAAAAAACCGTCTCTCCCCTTCATTGACTACGCTGCGGTGAAAGCCGCCACCACCATTGAAATGGTGCTCCAGCACTACGGTCTCCTCGAGAAAATGAATCCCAAAGGCCTTGATACCCTCCGGGGTTGTTGTCCGGTTCACCACGGCACGGATGACTCTCAGTTTGCGGTCACTCTGAATAAAAACCTCTGGCGCTGTTTTAGCGATGTTGGCTGTGTCTCCGGTGGCAATCATCTTGATTTGGTGAAATGCATCGAGGATTGCACCCTTAACGAGGCCGCATGGCGCATGAACGATTGGTTCAGTCTTGGGATG
>JAYUWQ010001062.1:0-2503 GCA_043753485.1 bacterium | reverse complement strand
ACGATGGAGCCGGACTTTGACGAAGTGATCGACCGCCGGGGGACCGGCAGTTTGAAATGGGACCGCTATGCGGGGCGGGACGTGTTGCCGATGTGGGTGGCGGATATGGATTTTGCGGTGTGCCCGGCGATCACGCAGGCGCTGCAGGAAAGGATCGGGCATCCGGTGTTCGGCTACACGCGGCCGACGCCCGGCCCGGGGCAGGCGGTGGTGGATTACCTGAAGCGGAACCACGGGCTGGAGGCGGACCCGTCCTGGCTGGTGTGGATGCCGGGGATGGTGCCGGGCACGGCGATGGCGGCGGCCGCGGCGGGGGAACCGGGGGATGAGGTGATGATTTTCACGCCGGTCTATCCGCCCTTTTTCAGCGCGCCGCGGGATGCGGCCCGGGGGTTGGTGACGGTGCCCCTGACGGAAATGGACGGGCGGATCACGTTCGACTTCGCGGCGATGGAGGCGGCGGTGACGCCACGCACGAAGATGGTGCTGCTGTGCAGCCCGCACAATCCGGTAGGCCGGGTGTGGACGCGGGAGGAACTGGAGCGGCTGGCGGAGTTTTGCGTGCGGCACGGACTGGTGCTGTGCTCGGATGAGATCCACTGCGACCTGCTGCTGGAACCGGAGCGCTCGCCCTTCACCACCGGTCTGGCTTTGGAAGGGCCGATCCGGGACCGCCTGATCGTGATGATGGCAGCGAGCAAGACCTACAACGTGCCGGGGCTGGGCCTGTGCTTCGCGATCATCCCGGATGCGGAGCTGCGCCGGAAGTTCCAAGGGACCAAGAATTGTTTTGTGGCCGAGACCAGTCCGCTGGGATTCACGGCCACGGAGGCCGCCTACCGGCACGGGGAACCGTGGCGCGCGGCGCTCTGCCAATATTTGCGGGGGAACCGGGATCTGATCGTGCAGCACCTCGCGGAACACGCGCCGGAGGTGAAGCTGCCGCATTTGGAAGCGACCTATCTGGCCTGGCTGGATGTGCGGGCGCTGGGGCTGGCGCACCCGTTGGCGCACTTCGAGGAACATGGCCTGGGGTTGTCGAATGGGTCGGACTTCGGGGCCCCGGGATTTGTCAGGCTGAATTTCGGCTGTGCGCGATCCGTGTTGGCGGAAGGCCTGCGGCGTTTATCGGCCGGAGTGGCGGCGGCCCGGGCCCAACGCGGGGCGGCGCCGGTTCCGGCCTGAGGCCGATGGCGCGATCCTGACGCTTTTTCTCCTGATGAAACGGCCCGCAGTCTCCCTGATCCCCCTGCTCGCGGCGGTGGGTCTGCTGCTGGGCGCGGCGGCCGCAGCAGGTTGGGCTCCGGGTTGCCCGGTCCGGAACTGGACCGGATTGAAATGCCCAGGCTGCGGATCGGGCCGCGCCATGGCGGCTTTGATGGGGGGAGATCTGCCGGGGGCTTTTTACTGGAATGCGCTGCTGTTTCCCTTGGTGGCCCTGCTGCTGGCGGCGGGGCTGCGGAAACGGTGGTCGTGGCGCAACCTGTTGGCGGTGAACTTGGTGGTGCTGGGCTTCGGAGTGCTGCGGAACCTTCCATTTTATCTTCTTTACTAGCCTGGGGCGCTGTGAATAAGTCCTCAACTCCCCCGCTCGCATGGCGTTCCTCCTGCAATCCTCCCCTACCCCGGAATCAATGGGCCCATGGGCTCTGCTGTTTGCTCTGATCATCGGCCACGCGCTCGCCGATTACCCGCTCCAGGGGAAATTCCTCGCCATCCGGAAGAACCGGCACATCAAGCCGCTGGAATATGGAGCCGATGTGCCGTCGGCCATCTGGGTGTATTGCCTGTCCGCCCACTCCCTCGTCCATGCCGGGGCCGTCTGGGTGGTGACGGGCAGCCCGCTCTTTGGGTTCATCGAATTTGTGGTCCATTGGGCCATCGACTTCGCGAAATGCGAAAAGTGGACGAATTTCCACACGGACCAGGGGCTGCATCTCTTGTCGAAGCTGATCTACGTGGCGGTCCTCTACTGGATGTGAATTGGCGGCTTGAAAGCGCTGCCCCGCCGCCGTTTAGACAAGAAATCCCATGCCCGAATCCCCCCCGCGTGACCTCATGACCGACCCTGCGTGGGCCGCTTCCGATCTCGGCCTGCCGCTGCCCCCCGCCACCCATGCCGTCTCGGTGGCCCTGCCCCGCTGGGAGGATGTGATCGATTATGAGGAAGAGCACCCGAGGATCGCCGCCGCGCTGCAGGCGGGCTATCCCCGGTTTTTTGTGCACCCGCTGGTGGCGGAACTCTTTGCCGAGGCCACCCGACGGTGGGCGGGACCCGGGGAGGGCTGTCTGGTTTTCCCCTCGGAGCTTTCGGCCCGGCGGGCTGCGGCCTATGTGTCAGGAAAAAGTGGCTTGCGCTGCCGGGTGGAACCCTACGGCGCCGGCACCCTGCATGCCCTCACATTCCCCGAAAACGCCCGCCGGACCGAAAGCTCCGAGGGGAAAACCAGACAGCCCTCCCCGGGTCCCGCCCACCGTCGGGTGGCCTCGGCAAAGAGTTCCG
>JAYUWQ010001061.1:0-2503 GCA_043753485.1 bacterium | reverse complement strand
TTTCTTCATCGTAAAGCAGCGTGTAATAACTGGCGAAGCCCTCATTGAGCCACAGGTGCGCCCAGTCGCGGCAGGTCAGCAAATCCCCGAACCACTGGTGCGCCATCTCATGAGCATCCAGCCAATGCAGGGAATCCAGCTTGCCTACCTCCTCCGGAAACAACAACCCGCCTGCCATGAAGGAGCAGCTCGTATTCTCCATGCCACCGGCGAGGAAGTCGTGGCAGTACACCTGGTAGTATTTGTCCCAGGGAAACGGCACGCCGATTTCCTTTTGGAAAAACGCCATCACCGCCGGGGTATCACGGAAAGCCAACGCGGCCTGGGCTTTCTCGGAAGGCGGTACCAGCAAGGCCAGCGGCATGGCCCCCGCCTGCGCTTCCAGCTTGGAAAAATGACCGGCCGCGAGGGCGATTAGATAATTCACATGAGGCTGCTTCTGCTGCCAATGCCACGCCGTCAGACCGCCCGGCCCGGCGGTCCGTCCGGCCAGGCTGCCATTGGAAACGACCTCCATGCCCTCGGGCACATGGCAGGTCACCTCGCTGGAGAAACGTTCGTTGGGGTAATCATAACAGGGAAACCAATAGCGGTGGTTCTCCGCCTCGCCCTGGCTCCACACCTGGGTATCGCCGGCCGGATACCCCTGCTCCGGAGTGCGGAAGTGCAGGCCATTTTCCGGCTGCCCATGATAGGAAATGGTCACACTCGCTTCCTTGCCGGGCTCCACCGGGGTGGCGAAGTGCACCAGCAACTGGTCTTCCGTCACCTGCCGGTCCGCGATCTGCGCCCCGGCTGCGGTGACCTGGTCAATCGTCAGGTCCACCGAATCCAGCGCGAGGGTGCGGAGCGGCTCTGCGATGGGGGTAAAGGAAATCGTCACCGTCCCCCGGACCGTGCGGGCCTTGAAATCCGGAGTGACGTCCAGCGCCAGATGCTGGATATCCACCAGCCGGTCCCGGGCATATTTGCGGCCCGGCTTGATCTCCCCGCCCATGGGCAGGAGCAGGTTCTGTTTCCCGCAATTCCCCACACACTGTTCCTCCCGCACCGCGAGGGACGGGGACAAGAGAGCCGCAGTGATACAGAAAACGTGGGATTTCATGACGGGCGCATAACCCACACCACCCTGCTGTGCAACGGGCAGCGCAGCCCTGAAATCCGACACCCGCCCCCTGGCTGCCTTGCCGGGAAAATCGCCGTGATGCCTTTGCCTTGCTGGATTTCAATATTACTGATTCCGGAAGCCCGATCCGGGCAAGCATACATGAAACGCCGCTATTTCTCTGCTTTCCTCCCGGCCCTCTGGCTGCTGGGCGCCCTCCCGCTCTCCGCTCAAACCGCGAAACCCGTCATCCTTTACAGCCGGACCTGGAATGCAAAGGGGGAGACCCGCTACCAGCCTGATGGCACCTACAGTGGTATTCTGGCAAAGCTGCGGACGACATTTGAAGTCCGGGTCAGCGCTGCCGGGGTGACGGAGGCCTCGCTCGCCGGAGTCGCCGTGATTTTGATCTCCAATCCTTCGGACAAGGCGGTGGAAGGCCATCCGGCTCCCCGAAATCAGGACGCGGAGGACCGGGCCATCCTGACTGCATTTGTGAAAGGCGGCGGCGGACTGATTCTGATGGGGAACCAGGAAAATCACAACCTGGAGACGGTGGAGACAAACCGGCTCCTCGCGGAGTTCGGCCTGCAATGGGAAGATCGTTATACTGACATCAAAGGCATTGCCCTTCCTGCCGCGACTCCGGTGATCGGAGGATTGAAATGGGGCTACTACTCAGGAAACACCCTCGTGCTGGACCTGGCCCATCCCGCCAAACCACAAGCCCTGGTGCCAAATGATCTGAAAGTGCCGGTGCTGGGCGGCCAACGGAATGAACCCGGGGTGCTCCTGGCCACCGCCACCCCGGGAGCAGGCCGGGTGGTGGTGGTGACCGATGCCGGCTGGATCGCCAATCCGGTGCTCGAAGGCAAAGGCATCGGCGGCATCGTGGTGCCGGGCGACGATAACGTGGAAATCTTCCTGCGGCTCGCCCGGTGGGCCTGCGGGACAGGCCAGCCCTAACGACCCCGCTTCTTTTCAGATTTATCTTCGTCATCCTGCTTCGCCTTCGGCGCGGATTGCCGCCGGTTATTCTCCTCCGCCTGTTTCGCCTGATCGCGGCGGGCGTTGTTTTCCCGCTCCCGGTTGCCCTGCTCCTGTCCGGCCTGACGCTGGCGGGCCTCGTTTTGCTGCGACTGCTGACGCCGGCCGGCCTCTTGGCGGGCCTGGTTGGCCTGGCTCTCCCGCTGGCTGCGCTGTTGTTGCTCCGCCTGACGCTGGCGGGATTCGTTCTGCTGCGATTGCTCCCGGCGGGCTGAGTCCTCGCGGGCTTTGTTGGCCTGGGCCTCACGCTGGCCGCGCTGTTGTTGTTCGGCCTGGCGCTGCCGGGACTCATTCTGCTGGGACTGCTGACGCCGGCCGGCCTCCTCGCGGGCCTGATTGGCCTGGCTCTCC
>JAYUWQ010001060.1:0-6257 GCA_043753485.1 bacterium | reverse complement strand
ACTTGGTGAAACCTACCCGCCAGAGCCCTGGATCACCGGGCACGGGCATCATCCAGTAATGAGAGGGTGAGTAAAGGAAATCAGCCGGGAAGCGGGCGGTGAAGCGGGCGTGGCGGAACTTGATCCACTCGCGGTCGGCGGCAGGGGTAGTCATCGGCGCGGAGGAAAGGCTAGTTCCGGTCGTTGAGGCGGCGGGGCGGCTTGTCCCCGTCGGAGTTCTTATCACGTTCCTTGGTTTTTTTCCGGGACCCATCTTCGGAGTCGCCGGCACTGGTGGCCGACCACCCGGCGCCTTCGTTCGGCTTCTTTTTCATGGACGAACCATCGTTCTCCGGCTTGAAGAGGCTGCCCAAACCAATCGCCATGCCCCCGCAGATGAAGAGCGCAATCAGGGTGATCAGCGACATCTCGCCAAACCCGGGGCGGAACCGTGGATTCGGGTTCTTCCGCTGGATGTAGTAGAGGATCGGCACCGCAGCGGCGAAGAAGGCGATGAAAAACGTCAGGTGAGGCAGGTAGTATTTGAACATGTCACCAAGGGGGGGTATGAGGAAGGATGCGGCTCAGACGGGGGCGGATTCTGCTCCGCCATAATACAGCAGCGCCGCTGCCAGCACCAAGGCGCCATAAATAATGCCGGCGAGGCACATGATACGGTAGCGGGAAGGCTTGGCTTGGAGCCAGGCAATCTGATCCCGCATGGTAAACGGCATCCCAACCCAGAACAGGCCGAGGATGATCCAGCCATAGGCGAGAATACTGAGCAGCAGCCGGGATTCCGGCGGCTTGAGCATGGCCGCATTCAGAACCGGGCAGGCCGCGAGCAGCAGAAATGTGCCGAGTGACCGGGCTCCAAGGTAATCATTGGCGATGAACAAAGTGCCGACATAAAAGACCGGCAGGGCAAACTGGGCCAGCCAACGCGCCTTGTTGAACTCACCCAGATCCATGGAGGTGGCGACCATCCAGGCCATAAGGAAGGAGAGCGTCAGGAAAAAAGTGCCCACATTCATCGAGCGGGGCACCGAGGAAAGCCATGGCAGGATTTTTGGCTGGCGCACCAACGCCACCGCATGCCCCAAGACCAACAAAAGCCCGACCACCAGCCCGACCTGGCGCAAGCTCAAGCCTTCGTAGAGCCAATGATAAATTCCGTCGCTGAGGTCCTTCATGAGTGTTGCAGAAAATTGGGGGGGCCGGGCGGATCAGGGCGGCCTAGAAGGCGGTTCCAGTGCTGCCGGCGATTTCCCGGAAACGGCGGATCACGCGCTCAGTGACGGGTCCGGGGGTGCCCGTGCCGATGATACGCTGATCGTACTTCACGGCGGCGATGACCTCGGCCGCCGTGCCCGTGAGGAAACACTCGTCGGCGGTGTAAATGTCATGGCGGCTGAGATCGGCGGCCTGCATGGGGATGCCGAGCTCCGCAGCGATTTCAAACACCACGGAACGCGTGATGCCATCCAAGGCTCCAGCACTGATGGGCGGGGTGGTGATGGCTCCCTTCCGCACGACGAAGACGTTGTCGCCGGTGCACTCGGCAACCAGCCCTCGCTCGTTGAGCATGATGCCCTCCTCGGCGCCGGCCTGCATGGCTTCGACTTTGGCCATGACGTTATTCAGGTAGTTCAGGCTTTTCACCTGGGGACTGAGAATATCGTGCATGGGGCGCCGGGTGGCGCAGGTGGCCATGGTCAATCCAGTGCGGTAGGCTTCCTCACTGTAGAGCTGGATGCTGGCGGCAATGATGATCACGGAGGCCTTCGGGCACTTGTAGGGGCTGAGCCCCATCGGGCCGGCGCCGCGGGTCACCACGAGGCGGATGTAGCCGTTGTCGAGTTCATTGGCACAGCAGGTTTCCTGCACGGCGGTGATCATTTCCTCCGGGCTGAGAGGGATATTGAGCAGGATGGAACGGGCCGAGGCATAGAGGCGCTCGATGTGTTCCTCCAGCCTGAAGACGCGGCGGTTGTAAAAACGAATGCCCTCAAAAACGCCGTCACCGTAGAGCAACCCGTGATCAAATACAGAGATTTTGGCTGCGGCTTCTTCGTGGAGGGTTCCGTCGATGTAGATCTTCATGGAGGGCGGGTTAATCAATGAGGGCTCCCGGTCAGCAGGGATCCCGTCTGAATCCGGCGCCGGGCGCAGGGTAAACGACTAGTCCACCAGCATCCCGTCGCGCAGAACCAGCATCCGGTCCCCCTGCCCAGCAAGGCGCGTGTCGTGGGTGACCACCATGAGGGTTTTCCCTTCGTCGGCAACCACGGAAAGCAGCAAATTCATGACATCCGTTCCGGTTTTGGAATCGAGGTTTCCGGTGGGTTCGTCGGCAAAAACAATCGAAGGATCATTGATCAGCGAGCGGGCAATGGCCACGCGCTGCTGCTCGCCGCCACTGAGTTGGGCCGGAAGATGGTGGAGGCGCGGCGAAAGGCCGACTTTTTCGAGCAACTCCGCCGCCCGGGCCTTGGCCTGGCGCCCCCCAATCATGGCCGGCAAACAGACATTCTCCAAGGCCGTCAGCTCAGGCAGGAGCAAATAATTTTGAAAAATGTAGCCGATATCCGTGTTCCGGAGGGTGGCCTGTTTGGCATCACTCCGGCCATAAACGGATTTTCCCTCCAGCAGGACCTCCCCGCCGTCGGGACGTTCCAGTCCACCGAGCACGTAAAGCAGGGTGGTTTTTCCAGCCCCGGAGGGTCCGCACAGGAAGATCCGCTCTCCCTTGGCTACGGTTAAATCCACGCCCCTGAGCACCTCGATGGCAGTGCCGCCCACGTGGTAGGTGCGGCGGACTCCCTCCGCACGGAGGAAGGGCTGGGAGGGGATTCCAGCCGGATTTAGAATGGGATCAGACATGAGTGCCGTGAAGGCAGCACAGTGCCGGTGACTGTCAAGCCACCGGAACGGCTTCATGCCGGACTGCTTGGCAGCAGCGGGCATTGGGGAGGAAGCCGAACCGGCGGGACAGTTGATGGGAATCAGTAACCGCGGTGGATTACTTCTTCTTGGCGGCTTTTTTGGCAGCCTTTTTCGCTGGGGCCTTGGCTGGAGCTTTGGCCGGGGCCTTGGCAGCAGCCTTCTTCGCAGGCGCCTTGGCGGCTGCAGCAGGGGCGGCCTTCTTGGTGCTCACCTTCTTGGAGACGGCGCGCTTGCGGGCTGCGGCTTCCTGACGGGCTGGGGGGAGGAGGGTCACGAGATGATCGCGGTGCTCCTGAGCCATTTTGAGGGCCTTGGGTTTGCTGCCGTGGGCCTTGTCAGCGAAGAACTTCTGCTCGGTCTTGCCTTTGTAGGTCACGCGGACATACCAGCCGTGATTCTTTTTCTCAGGCTGATCGATGCGGCTGATGCCATACATGGTACGGGGTGCTGGTGCGGACATGATAGTTTGTTTTTGTGGTTTGGATTGGTATCCTTGGTGTGGTGTTTGGGACGATCAGGGTCACCCTCGGACCAAATATCCGATAGCACCCCTGGCATTCCAACACCCCAAGCTACCTTTCCGCTAGACGTTGCGCAAGCTCCAAATGCGCTAGATTTGAACTTTTTTCATGTGAGTCCAATTTTTAAAAAGTCAGCGGAAAAACCTCCCCAGTCTTTCAAAAAACCCTGGAGCCTGACGTTCCGGCCTTGCCCCCCGGTCGGGCACCACCACAGCCGGGGAACGGTCGTGCAGCTCACAAACAGTGGAGGGAACATGACTGACCGGCAAATCGAGAGTCAGGGCGGATGCCCCGCAGCGGGGGGAGGCCAACTTTCCGGAAGCAGCGCAGATCTGCTGGCGCATGATGGCTCCCGGCTCCAGCCACCCGGCCCCCGGCTGGTAGCCCAGCCGGCCGGCCGCATCCATCACTCCTGCCCACACCGGCAAGGCCAGACGGCTGCCGTAGCCGCGGTGGATAATCCGCTCCGGATCATCCAGACCTACCCAGACCCCGCAGGTTAGCCGGGGGTTGAATCCGACAAACCAGGCGTCCCGGTAGTCGTCCGTGGTGCCGGTCTTGCCGGCGGCCAGTCCGTCGAATCCCATTTGTTTCACCCCTGCGGCCGTCCCCCCGGGCTCCATCACTTTCTGCATCATCATGGTGGTCAGCCAGGCCGTGCCCGGACTCACCACCTCATAAGACATCACTCCACTGCGGTAAACCAGTTCGCCCAGACTGTTCTCAATCCGGTCGATCAGGAATGGCCGGCACCGGACGCCGTTGTTGCCCAGCAGGGAATAAGCACTGGTGAGGCTTTCGAGGGTGGCCCCGAGGTTGCCCAGATAGATCTGTGGCGAACGGCCTTCGATGAATTTCATGCCGGCCTTGTCTGCCAGCGCCTTCACCTGGTCTATCCCGGCCATCTCCCCCACCCGCACCGCCATGGTGTTCCGGGATTTGGCCAGGCCCCACCAGGCAGGCTGGGGCGCCTGGTAACTCTCATCGGAATTCCGCGGACTGAAGTCCCCTTCGGCCGAGCGGATTTCCCCGGGCTGGATGCGGGCATCGGCCACCAGTTGTGCCGGCAGGAGACCCGCATGCTCAACGGCCGCGGCATAAACGAGCGGCTTGAAGGTGGACCCTACCTGACGCCGTGCGAGGAGGGCCCGGTTGAAACTGCTGTGCCGGATGTCCCTCCCTCCCACGATGGCCCGGATGGCGCCGGTGCCGTTTTCCAGCACCACCACCGCCCCCTGCACATATTCCGGTTCCACCGCAAGGCCGCGCTCCATCATGTTTTCATAGAGGGCCCACTTCTGATGGGCGTAACCGGGCAGTTTTTCGAGGGTGGCCAATTGCTTCGTCAGGCCGGCTTCTGCGGCCTGCTGCAGGGCCGGCTCCACGGTAGTATGGATCTTCAGCCCGCCTTCCCCGATCTCCCCCTCGTCCAACAGTTTTTCCAGGTCCCGCCGCACGGCGTCCAGCGCCCAGGTGTCTTTGGGTGCCTTCGGTTCCTTCAGTACCTTGGTTTGGACCCCTTTGGCCTTCGCCGCCTCTTCGGCGCCCATCACTCCGGTCGTCACCATCCGGTCCAGCACCATGTCCCGGCCGCTCATCGCAATATCATAATGCCGGAAGGGCGAAAACTTATTTGGCCCCCGGATGATCGCAGCCAGCATCGCCCCCTCATCCAGGGTAAGCTCTCCCGCCGGCTTTCCAAAATAACTCTCTGCCGCACGCTGCACTCCGAAGATTCCGGTGCCAAAGAAAATCCGGTTCACATACAATTCCAGGATCTGATCCTTCGTCCGCTGAGCCTCGATCCGCCGCGTCAGCGCAATCTCCAGCAGCTTCCGGTGGATCGACTTCTCCCGTGTCAGGTCAAAGCTGTTGCGGGCCAGCTGCATGCTGATGGTACTCGCCCCCTGGCGCACCGTGGGGTCCTTTACCGTCCGCACCAGCGCCCGCACCACGCCCACATAGTCCACGCCCCCGTGGTCATAAAACCGGCTGTCCTCCCGCGCCAGCAGTGCTTTGATAAAGTGGGGCGACACCGCACTCAAGGGCACCACGGTGCGGTTTTCCCCATGGATCCGTCCCAGCAATCCCCCCCGCGCATCATAGACCTCACTGCGCTCCGGCATTTTGCCCAATCCGGCCAGATCATATCTCCGGGCCAATGCGCTATAACCCACATCCACGGCCAGCACTCCCACGATCCCCAACAGAGTCCCCCACCCCAGCATCACCACCGGCCATCTGAGAAAGAATGGCCAGCCGGCGATACGCCGCCGCACCCCCGGGAAAAACCAGGCGGGCAACAATGACTTCTTCAGCGGGGCAGGACGGGCAGGCATGGCAGTCCTCCATCATGAACCAAACTCCGGTCCTGGAAATCGTGAAAATGCACCCGTAATCAGGCACCCTTGAAATGAAGCAGTGGGCACCCGGGGAACCGGTCCGGTGTTTTTCCGGTTGGCGCCCGCCCGGGCCATCCCTTTAAGTGACCATCATGATCCACCGCGTCCCGGAATTTTCCCGCCGCCACTTTGTTACCGCTGCCCTCGCCGGACTGCCCGCCCTAACGGCCAGATCCAGCCGCGCCGAGGAACCTGCGGGGACCGCAGCGCCTCCCTTCCGCCAACCGTTCGTGTACCGGTTCAACATCGGAAACATGGAAGCGTGGTCCATCAGCGATTGCGACCTTTCCTTCCGCGAAGGCCTCGACCTGATGCACCCCGGGTCCGCCCGCCCCGCGATGCGTGAGGCCATGATCCGGCATGGCGAATCCCCCGACGCCATCCCGCTTTACGTCAATCTGCTGGTCGT
>JAYUWQ010001059.1:0-17740 GCA_043753485.1 bacterium | reverse complement strand
TCCGGTCACGCGGGATCTGCCGCCGGGCTGCCGGCCAACCATGCCGTGAGGAGGCTCCGCCGCGCCGCGTGGGTGGCGTCGTCGAGGACCGGAGTCAGGCTCAGGCTTTCCGGAGGCATGGGAAGATCCAGCCAGGAGCGGCAGCCGCCGAATCTTTTTTCGTCAGGGAAAGTCCACGGTTCACTGAGGCGGAAGACGCGCAGGAAGGCTAGGCTGATGCCGGTGGCTTCGGAGTAGTCAAAACGTTCGCGCAGGGTGTCCTCGGTCCAGAAGTGCAGCCCGGCGAGCCGGCGGACCGTGTCCCAATCGGTGATTTGATGCTTGGACTCGACTTCGGCGAGGAATTCGATGGTATGGGTTTCCTCCGGTGCCGGGGTGAGGGCTACAGGGGCGGGTGGGGACCACGGGAAGTGGGTGGTCTGTTCGTGGAAATGGGTCGGGAACAGAAAAAAGCGTTCATGCCGCCACCAGAAACCGCCCCGGCCTTCATGGATGCCACCTTTGCGGAGGATCAGGCTTTGGGCTCCGCTGCCGAGCGCGGCGCAGACGAGGGACCATTCTTTAAAACCAACAGCAGGCAGGGCAGGGGACATACGAAGGGGATCAAATGGGGAAGGGAGCATCCCAGACGTCAGCTAACGGCGGGAACTGAAAACCGGAAACTGAAAACTTCCCCGCAAACTTTCCCCTGGAATTTCTTCCGGCAGGTCCTTTAGTCCCGGTTCTGCTTCGGCAGTATGGTGGCCGTAGTTCAGCGGTAGAGCGCCAGATTGTGATTCTGGTTGTCGCGGGTTCGAATCCCGTCGGTCACCCCATTTTTATTTCTCTCCGGGCTGGGACCGCTGAGAGATCCCCCTCACCTGACCTCATGGAGCCGCTGGAAGCGTTGATCGGATACACTTTCCAAAATCCGGCCCTGCTGGAGGAAGCGCTGACACATCCCAGCCTGGCTTATGAGACCCAACGGGAATGCGCCGATAATCAGCGGATGGAATATCTCGGGGATGCGGTGCTGGAATTGATTTTTTCCCACCACCTCTACGAAGCGTTCCCGCAGGGCGCGGAGGGGGTGTTGACCAAACTGCGCGCCCGCATGGTATCACGGCCCGCCCTCGCCCGGTATGCGCGGCAAATCCCATTGGGAGAACGGCTGAGGATGGGCCGGGGCGAGGAGAGCAGCGGTGGAAGGGACCGGGACAGCACTCTGGCCGACGCCTTGGAAGCGCTGACGGCGGCGGTTTATCTGGACGGCGGACTGGAAGCGGCCCGCTCCATGATTCTAAGGATCTGTGCGGGCCCGCTCGCCCAGCTCCAACAGGAGCCGAACGAAGTCAATCCGAAGGGGCAGCTTCAGGAACTGCTGCAGGCTCTGGGGCCAGGCAAGCTGCGCTACACCATCCTGCGGGAGGAAGGACCCGATCACCGCAAGAATTTCCTCTCGCGGGTGGAATGGAATGGCCAAGCGCTCGGTGAGGGCGTTGGCGGCAGCAAAAAGGAAGCAGAAACCGCCGCCGCCGCCGCCGCTTTGGAAAGCGGCTCCGTGGCTCAGCTGTGCAGCACCCCGCCGGAAGTCGCCTGACCGATTGCGCGCAACTTTGTGAAGAGCCTGGGAATCACTCTGTAGAACTGCCGCAGGAGTGAGAATCAGCCCTGAGACCCCAGGCTGTACCCAGGGTTGTGCGCCAAGGGAAAGGCCGTGGAACACTAATCCCCATAATGAGGAACACGGTTGTTGCAGTTGTTCACGCCCCTTACTATGAATGCGTTTTAAATCTGATAAAGATTCTCTTATTATAGAGCTGGTGGATAAGCTGCCTTGGAGCCGTTTTGACTTGCCACTTGCTGAGGAATTCACCTAAGTGGAGGGATCATGTCAGAAGAGTCCGAACGCTGGGAAAGGGTGCAGGGGGAATCCCGGAGCCGGGAACCTTTCCGTGCCAAGGCGTCCCCGGTGTCCTTGCACACCGATGCCGCCCGCCGGCGGAATCTGGACAAGGAAGAAGCCGCCCGCGACCGGATGATCTTCAGTTGGGTGCTGTTGTTGCTCGGCATCGCCGGATTGGTGGCCGTCCTCCTTTTTGTCATGACGCGCCTGGGGGAATGATCTTCCTCCCAGCAGGGCCATAGACCGGCCTAATCGATCGCCACACGGCCCAGAACACCCTCAATGGTGTAGCGCATGGCCGGGAGGTAGGAATCGACCGCCAGCTCACTGCTGATGCCGGGAAGGCGGGTGCCGGGCAGCGCGAGGCTGAGGCTGAAGACCATGGAGTCGGAATTCAGCATCAGGGGGCGGGCCAGCCTCCGGATGGTTTCCAAGTCGGCCAATTGCTCGCGGAACAGCGAACGCACATTGTGCTCGCCCAGCCAGGCGACCAGTTCCTTCGACGCCATCGGGAGAGCTTCCCCTCCAGCAGTGGCCAGACTGCGCACTTCCAAAGCGTAGGCCTTGCCGAAATAGTGCATCGTGTCGTGGCTGCTCAGCAGAAACCGGGACCGGGGCGGGATGTCAGCCAAGGGCCGGGCGGTGTCCGCATGGAACTTTTCCAAGTCAGTGACAAATTCGTGGCTGCGGTCGGAAAACCACACCTTGGCCGGGGGAGCGGCGGCGGAAAGGACGGCGGCTGCTTCCTGGGCCGCTTTGGCCCAAAGCCTTGGATCCATCCAGAAATGGGGGTCCGGCTTGCCGTCGGGACGAAGCAGGATGTCCTCTTCCAGCAAGCCATTGGCAAGGACTCCGACAAATAGTCCCTGTTGGCGCAGTTCTTCCAAATCCAGGGTGAACCGGGATTCCAACCCGAGGCCACTCAGGAAAAAGACATCCGCCAGTTGGAGGGCGGCGAGATCTGCCGCGAGGGGCTGCCACAGGTGGGGATTGACCTGAGGGGGGATGAGGCTGCGCACATTGACGGCTTCACCTCCCACCTGCCGGATCAGATCGGCGGCATGCACGGTGCTGGTGAGGACTTCCAGGGGACGTTCCGGCAAACGGTAGCGCGGGGCAGGCTCTGGCCGCTCACAGGCGGCCAGAGCTCCGGCTGCAAGAGGCAGGGAGCGCAAAAGCTGGCGGCGGGTCAGCATGGGGGGCGGCGGGGCAGGGGCTTGAAATGCAGGAGGCGTTTCAGTCGGCGCAGGCCATGGCAGGCGAGCAGGCCCGTTCCCCGCAGGCCGCGGGAGCTTCCATGGCGGGATTGGGCTGCTGTGGCAGCAGACCGAGGTCGCTCAGCAGACGCTGATCTTCCGCCACGGCGGGATTGGCAGCGGTCAGGAGTTTATCCCCGTAAAAGATGCTATTGGCTCCGGCAAACATGGCCAGCGCCTGGGCTTCCCGGCTCAAACGGGTCCGGCCGGCCGAAAGGCGCACCTTGGCCTGGGGAATCGCGATCCGCGTCACCGCAATCATGCGGACCAGATCGAAGACATCCACGCCTCCGTTTTCGGAAAGCGGGGTGCCACTCATCGGCATCAGACTGTTGATCGGCACGCTCTCCGGCTGGGGGTTGAAACCACTGAGGATTTCCAGCATTTTCAGCCGGTCTTCCACCGTCTCGCCCAAGCCCAGAATCCCGCCGCTGCACACACTCATGCCGGCGTCCTGGGCATGACGGATGGTATTCAGCCGGTCCTGGAAGGTGTGGGTGGTGACAATTTTCGTGTAGTGTTCCGGAGAGGTGTCGATGTTATGATTGTAGGCCGTCACGCCGGCTTCCTTGAGCGCGGCCGCTTCCTGCGGACCGAGCTCGCCCAGTGTGACGCAGACTTCCATCCCCAGCTTGCTGACGTCTTTGACAATATCGATCACCTTTTCAAACCGGTCCGTCCCCATGCGCACTCCGCGCCAGGCGGCCCCCATGCAGAACCGGGTGCTGCCGTTGTCGCGGGCGGCCTGGGCGCGCAGCATGATGTCGTCCTTCTCCATCAGCTTCTCCGCCTTCACCCCGCTGGAATACCGCGCGCTCTGGGCGCAGTAGGAACAGTCCTCACTGCACCCGCCGGTCTTGATGCTGAGCAGGGTGCACAGCTGCACTTCATGTTCCGGCCAGTGGGCCTGGTGCACGGCACGCGATTGTTGGATCAGATCAAAAAAGGGCAGGTGGTAGAGGCGGTGGAGTTCGGCGTAGGTCATGGGGCGCGGTTGATTGTTTAAAGTTATGGGGAAGGAGGAATGCGGCTGAGGGACGGTGTCAGTTCAAGTGCTGCGATCCAAGCGTCTATTTCCTTCCGGTCCAAGGTCGTTACCCGGGCCTTTTTGAGGTGTCCGAGGGCGGCTTCCGGTTTTCCCCGGGAGAGTTCGATTTTTGCCATCAGGATATTGGCAGGAGAAGCCAGGGGATTTTTTTCGAGAATGGATTTCAGCGATTCGGCGGCGTTGGTCAGGTCCCCCTCCATATAGTAGGATGATGCGGCATAGTAGGGCTGGAGGCGGGCCATTTTTGCCTCACGAAAAGGCACGATGACCCAATGCCCAAGGGCCAGGCAACCTATCACGAAGGCAGCCAGCCAGGTGGCAGCCGGCAACAGGACGCTGCGCCAGTAACCCTGCAGAGCAGCCGTTTCCATCCGGGTCTCCCTTTTGAGGTCCGCCAGGGCCCGGTCGGCGGCATATTGCTCCCGCCGATTCAGCAGAGGCTCGGGCTCATTCATCCGGAATTCCTGACAATAACGAATCTGCTTCCTGTGTCACCCCGCGCCTTACTGCACCCACCGCCCGTTTACGGTCGGCAGGGTGACGTTATCCTTGATCGCGGAGAAGTCGGTCTTGCCCACGGCTCCGATCATGGGGACGCCGGTGGATTTTTTCCAGATGCGGCTCATGTATTCGCCGGTGTGGCAGCCGTAACTTTGGACGAGGGCATCCTTGGTGAAGAGACCGCGGTGCAGACGGTGCAGGTCGGCGCAGTGCAGGTAACAGGTGGAGACGCCAAGAATGTTATTGCTGTAGTCAAAGAGGAAACAATACCGGTTGGAGTGGCCGTAAAACTCAAAGCCGCTCATTTTGCGGCCGCCACGGTTGTTGAGATAACTGATGAGAAAGTTGGTGTTGTTGAACCAGACCAGCTTGACCCCGCGCCCGGCGGCAAGGGTGGTGACCTCGGCGGTGGTGCAGAGGTACGGCGGCCGCTTCACCGCGTCCTCGCTCTGGCGGGTTTCATAGGCGGGGCGGTAGACCAGCCAGGTCAGATTAATGGCCGGACCATGCTGCGCCCGGAGTTGGTCGATACGGATGCGGGCGGCCCGGATGAAGTTCCCCCAGTAGCGGTCGTGCTGATCCTTGGGCATCCGGTATTCCTCCCAGTAGCGCAGGGCCGGGCCTCCGCTGGCGATCACGTATTCTTCCTGCGCGTAGTTGCGCTGCGCACTGGCCTGTTCAGGGATGGCGGTGAGGCCGAGCAGGGCCAGCAGGATCAATCGGAGGAAAGCACGGGAGGACATAGGCGTGGAATATCAGGAAAGCTATAATCACGCCCCGGGGCAGATGCAAGGCGCGCCGCAGCTGGTCCATTTCCCTGTTGCGGCCCTGGGCCATGATCCCAAGATGCCATCATCCCTCCCTCATGAAAATCTACCGCATCCGGCCCGGCACCAAAGTCAAACTTTCCGACTACAGTGCGGATGGCGAAACGGAACTGGCCGGCGACAAAGAGCGCGGCATGGGAGAGCTGGAACGGTTGAAGGATGATCTCCGGCAATTGCAACAGATGCTCTACGCCGAGCGCCGCCACCGTCTGCTCATCGTCCTTCAGGGCATGGATGGCAGTGGCAAAGACGGCACGGTGCGCAATGTTTTCAGCGGCATCGATCCCCACGGTCTGCGGGTGGTTTCCTTCAAATCCCCGACCCAGGACGAACTTGATCACGACTTCCTGTGGCGGGTTCACAAGGAAGTCCCCGCCAAAGGGGAACTGGTGGTTTTCAATCGCAGTCACTACGAGGATGTCATCGCGGTGAACGTGAAAAACCTTTCCCCCAAGGCCATCTGGGAGAAGCGTTACGATCACATTTTGAATTTTGAAAAACTCCTGGTGGATGAAGGCACCACCGTCCTGAAATTCTTCCTCCATATTTCCCGCGAGGAGCAACGCCGCCGCCTTCAGGCCCGCTTGGCCAATCCGGCAAAACATTGGAAATTCAATCCGGAGGACCTCGCCGACCGGCGGCTCTGGCCCCAGTTTTCCGGTGCCTATGAGGAAGTCCTCAGCCGCACCAGCACGGAGGCCGCCCCGTGGTACATCGTCCCGGCGAACCGCAAGTGGTACCGCAATGCCGTCATTGCCAACATTGTCCGGAGCACCCTCGCCAAGCTGGAACTGAAATTCCCAGCTCCGGCTTGGGACCTGACGGGCGTGACGGTGGAGTAAGCCATACGCTGAGCCCAGCCATCGCGGGCAACTCCTCCGTTGCCAGCCCGGGGATTTTCCCGGAACAGTCCGTATGAGGCAATCCCACGAGTGGTTCGACCACGACGAAACCGCCAACGAGCGGCGCTATTTCCGGGCCCGGAAATTCGGCAAGGAATGGCAGATCCAAACCACCCTGAAAACCGAGCCGGATTGGCATCGGCCGGACCCGGTGCCATTGGAAATTTTGGAAGGCCTGCGCAAGCAGTTGGAAAATAAATACGCCCGCCGCCGCGTCCCGTGGAATCATCTGGTGACGGTGGACCGTCTGGTGGTTGCCGCCGGTGGCGTCGCCAAGCACGTTGACGAAAAAGAAGTATGACCCCCGGCCACGTGCCCACGGATGAAGCGGCGATGCAGCTGGCTTTGGCGGAAGCGCGGCGTGGCATCGGTCTGACGGCCCCCAATCCGCCCGTCGGGGCAGTGATCCTGAAACACGGCCAATTGCTCGGACGGGGCTGGCATCAGAAGGCAGGGGGGCCACACGCCGAGATCGAAGCCCTGCGCGATGCCGCCGCTCACGGCCACGATGTCACCGGGGCGACGATTTATATCACTCTCGAGCCGTGCTCCACCCACGGCCGCACTGCGCCCTGCACGTCTGCCATTCTGGCCTCTGCTCCGGCGCGGGTGGTCTGGGGCGCCCATGACCCCAATCCCGCCCATGAAGGCCGAGCAGAAGCGTTGCTGCAGGCCGCCGGCATCGATGTCACCACGGGCGTCTGCGGGGAGGAATGCCAGGAAATTCTCCGTCCCTTTGCCAAACGCATCACCACTGGGCTCCCGTGGGTCATTGCCAAAGCCGGCATGAGCCTGGATGGCCGGATCAGCCGTCCCGCCGGGGAAGGGCAGTGGCTCACCGGATCTGCGGCCCGTGCCGATGCCATGCTGCTGCGCTCCACGTGCGAAGCCGTGCTCGTGGGCGCGGAAACGGTGCGGCACGACAATCCTTCCCTCACCGTCAGGAACGAAGCCTTCCGTGCCGGCCAGAGCCAGCCATGGCGCGTTATCCTGACCAAATCCGGACAACTCCCGGCATCCGCGCGGGTCTTCACCGACGTCCACCGGGACCGCACCCTCGTCTTCCGCGGCCAACCGTTTGAAACGGTCCTGCGCGACCTTGCGGGCCGCGGGGTGATGTCCGTGCTGATCGAAGGCGGTGGCCAGATTCTCGCTACGGCATTCTCGGGTGGTTGGGTCGATGAAGTGGTGTTCTACACCGCGCCGCTCATCAGCGGTTCCGGCCGGCCAGTGGTGGATGAGAAGGGTTTTGAGGGTGGTTCAATCGCGATGGAATTCATTGAATGTCAACGAGTTGACAATGATTTAAGAATCCATGCGCTCGTGAAAAAGGAGGCCAGGCCATGACCAAACGTCCCGCCATTTTTTTCGATCGCGATGGCGTGGTCAATGTCTCGCCGGGTTCCGGTTACGTGCTCCGGGTGGCGGATTTCCAACTGATGCCCGGCATCGTGGATGTCTTGGCATGGTGCAAGGCCCAAGGGTTCTACACGGTGCTCGTCACCAGCCAGCAAGGCGTGGGCAAAGGTCTCATGAGCATGGCAGAACTCGACGCGATTCATGATTCCCTCCAAGCCCGGCTTGCCCGGCACGGGGCCGCGTTCGACCGGATTTACAGCTGCACGGAATTGGCCGGGCAGGGCACCCGGCGCAAACCTTCGCCAGAAATGATCTTTGAAGCGGCGGCCGCGCTTCCGATTGATCTCCCGGCCAGCGCCCTTGTCGGCGACCACGACCGCGATATCCAAATGGCCCGGAATGCCGGGCTCGGATTCGCCATCCGTCTGGCCAGCGACAACTCGGTCAACGAAACGGGTGATGTGCTGACCCACACCATTGCCGAAGTCATGGCAGCCTTACAGCACTGGCAGGCTGTTTCCGGCGGCGCGGCTCAAGGGGGCTGAAGGGACGGCTCGGGTGCTTGAGTGAATCCCGGACCTTTCTCGATCATCACGGTCAATAGCGCCACATCTGCTGGAGTGATTCCCTGAATCCGTCCGGCTTGTCCGAGCGTCTGCGGCCGGATCGCGATCAGCTTCTGCTGGGCCTCCTTCTTGAAGCCTTTCATGGCGGCATAATCCAGCCAATCGGGCAGAGGCTGATGCTCCATCCGGGACGTCCGGTCCACCTGCTCCTGCTGGCGCACCAGATATCCGGCGTATTTCAGATCGACTTCCAGCAGGTCCCAGATTTCGGGGGAATACTTCGCCCGGATGTCTTCCGGCAGGCCCCGCCAGGAATTCTCGGTGCGGCGGAACCACTTGATCAGATGCACCCCCTCATGAACGACGTGTTCGGCGAGTTCATGGGCTTCCGCCAAAGACGCGGCCTTGGCGGCGGTGCGCGATTGACGTTCCGCATCAATGAATCCCCGCTCGGCCGCCGCCGGGGATAGGCGCAGATCACAGTTATCCTGCCGGAGCAGCAGCCGGTATTCCGCCCGGCTGGTGAACATGCGGTAGGGTTCGCTAACCCCTTTGGTCACCAGATCATCCACCATCACCCCGAGATAGGATTCCGTGCGGCAGGGAATATAGGCGGGTTTCCCTTGGAGTTTCAGGCCGGCATTCAAACCCGCGATCAGGCCTTGGCCGGCGGCTTCCTCGTAGCCCGAGGTGCCGTTGATCTGGCCGGCGAAATACAGGTGCTCCACCCGCTTGGTCTCCATGGTGGGGAACAGCTGGGTGGGCGGGCAGAAATCGTATTCCACCGCGTAACCGGGGCGGATGATCTCCGCGTTCTCCAGCGCCGGGATGGATCGGATGAAGGCATACTGCACCTCGTAGGGCAGGGAAGTGGAGACGCCGTTGATGTAATATTCGTTCGAGTGCCTACCCTCCGGTTCCAGAAAGAGCTGGTGGGAAGCTTTTTCGGCAAACCGCACCACCTTGTCCTCGATGCTCGGGCAGTAGCGGGGACCGATTCCTTCAATCACGCCGGCATACATGGGGGATTGATGGAGGTTCGCCCGGATGATATCATGAGTTTGGGGGCACGTCTGAGTGATCCAGCAGGGCATTTGTTCCACGTGGAACGTCGGATCGGCCCAGCGGTTCAGGGTAAACAGTTCGCCCGGGTCCCGGCCGATGGTATCGGTCATGTAGGAAAACAGCGCTGGAGGAGTGTCGCCGTCCTGCCGTTGGCAGCGGGAGAAGTCGATGGACCGGCCATTCAAACGGCACGGCGTCCCCGTCTTGAAGCGCTGGACCTCGAAACCGAGTTCCTTGAGCGAATCACTCACCGTGGACATCGCATCGCCCATCCGCCCCCCTGCGGAATTCCGCATCCCGACGTGAAGCAGACCGCGCATAAACGTCCCCGCCGAGATCACGATCGCCCGGCAGCGGAAATGCAGCCCCATGTTGGTGCGCAGTCCGGTCACCTTGTCGTTCTCAACCAGAATCTCCGCCACGTTCCCCTGATGCAGTTCCAGATTGGGAGTGTTCTCCAGAATCCACTTCATGCGGAACTGGTAAGCCTTTTTGTCTGCCTGCGCCCGGGGCGACCTCACGCTGGGCCCCTTGTTCCCGTTCAGCATGCGGAACTGAATCCCGGTGGCGTCGGTATTCAGTCCCATCGCGCCACCCAGGGCATCGATCTCCCGCACCATATTTCCCTTGGCCAGTCCCCCAATCGCCGGATTGCACGACATCTGGGCAATCGTATCCAGATTCTGGGTCAACAACGAGGTCCGGCACCCCACACGCGCCGCCGCCAAAGCAGCCTCCACCCCGGCATGGCCGGCCCCAACGACAAGGACATCATAATGAGTGGGATGGGTGAAATCGGAAGTCATGCAGACAGGAAAAGGGATAACCGGCACCAAAACGCGCCGGGCCGATACAGTAGCACACGGTGCAAGTGTTCCACGTGGAACGTTCTCTTAGGCTAAGGAATAATCCAGAGCTGAAGCGTCTGCGGAATCACATCGCGCTCTTTATTCATCAAAAGTGGCAGTGGACTTCAGCAGGGAAATCCCGCAAACTGTCAGGAGGGAGCCGGTTTGATCACAACCGGACAAATGACAATGTATTTCAACGTTTGGCAACTTCCGGAATTGAGCCAGTTTCCAAAGGGTGAACGCAAGCAAGTCTATGGGAAATATATCCATCCGCTGCTTACAAGGTGGCCGGTGATGTTGGGGAGCTTCGTTTTTAATTTCCTGATCATCCTAAGCCTCATCTGGCTTCCCGGTGTGCTTAAGACCTATGTGATTTGGATCCCCTGTTACTGGGTTGCCGAGCATTTTTTCAAGGTTGTCGCCATCATCCTGCAACGCCCACGGCTTAAAAAGATGATGGAGGGCGTGCCGTTGGAAAAGCTACCCGGCGCGGTCCTCGCTACAGCACACGGATTTAAACCGGACAAATGAAACTCTACCTGACCTATTCACAGCTCCCGGAACTGAAAAAGTTCTCGAAGGCTCATCAGCAGATGATTTTTGCGGAGTGCATTGAGCCCATGTTGGACAGCAGACGGTGGCCCGTGATCAAGTTTCTCCTGTGCTGGGTGGTTTTTGTAGTCCTGAGTTCGGTGATGCGCAGCATTGCCCCTTGGGGAATGTTTGGTGCGCTGGTTGGGGTCATGGTGGTCGACCATTTATGGGACCTCAATTTTATGGCCCGTCAAAGGACTGAACTCCAACGGAGGGTCGAGTCTCTGGTTTGGACAAAGATGGCCTCCACCGAAGTAGTTACGACGCACTGAGCACGCAGTCGTGGAAGGCGGCGATGGCTTCGCCGGGGTCATCGGCCCGCATCAGGCTTTCGCCGACCAAAATGCCGTTGGCGCCGGCTTCGAAAACCTGGCGGGCGTCGGCGGGGGTTTTGATGCCGCTTTCGCTGATGAAGATCAGGCCGTCCGGGATTTCCTCGCTGAGACGTTCGGTGGTGCCGAGATCGACGATGAAGCTTTTGAGGTTCCGGTTATTGACGCCGATGATGCGGGCGTCGGTTTCCAAGGCGCGTTCCAGTTCGGCTTCGTCGTGGACTTCGACCAGCACATCGAGTTGGCATTTCTCTGCAACTCCTAGAAGGTGAACGAGTTCTGACTGAGTCAAGGCGGCCACGATGAGGAGGATGGCATCGGCTCCAGCGACCACGGATTCGTAAATCTGGATTTCGTCCACGATGAAATCCTTCCGCAGCAGGGGGATGCGGGTTTCGGCCCGGATGCGGGCGAGGTAGCTGAGGTGGCCTTGGAAATACTGCTCGTCGGTGAGGACGGAGATGGCGTTGGCACCGCCATCGTCGTAGCACTTGGCCATGAGCACGGGATCGAAGTTCTCCAGGATGACGCCGACGCTGGGGGAGGCTTTTTTGACTTCGGCGATGACGGCGAGTTCGTCCGGGCCGAGGTCGAGGGCGCGGAAGAACGACCGGAAATCATTGCGCTGGAGGGCGGCGAGGCGCAGGGCTTCGGCACGGGGGCGGAGTTTTTCCACTTCGAGGCGTTTGGTGGCGATGATTTCGTCGAGCTTGTTCATGGAGGAAGAAAAAGGGCAGGGGGCGGGGCGGGAGGACGGAAGGAATTTTGAACAGAAGGACACGAAGGACAGGAAGAGGGCAACTGGGAGAGAATGTCTTCGCGCGCTTCGGCTCCTGCTGTTCAAATCCCGGGGTGGCTTTGGAAAAACGAAAGAAATTGAAAAACCGGCTTGCGGAAAGAGGGAAATCGCAAATAATCACGGTCCGCCACCGAGAGGATTTCCTCAGGGGTATGCGGGCGTAGCTCAGGGGTAGAGCGCAACCTTGCCAAGGTTGATGTCGGGCGTTCGAATCGCCTCGCCCGCTCCATTTTCTTTTTTGGAAAGTGGACGGAATGTTTTTCATCACGCTGGATCCGATGTTGAGCTTCCTCTTTGATTTGGTGGGAACCGTTGCAGGGGATGTTCTGGGTTTCTTTTGGAAATCCGACAGGATCGACTCAGGTGGCAGCAGGATAGGCGAGTCCGAGTTTGAGAAGGAAACCTCCCGTTCCTATGGGAGGTGGATGATCGGTATCAGCTTGATAGTGAGCGTGGGTTACGGAGCGTGGTGGTTTTGGAACCGCTGACCGGTGGTTCCCGTTCCTAAATCTCCCACGACGAACTTTCTTCCGGGGTTGCCGGTCACCCATTCCGCCCTAATCTTAACACCATGAGCAGTGTATTGGAAATTGAGAGTGCCGTTAAGCAGCTTTCCAGAGAAGATCTGCACGCCTTCCGGGATTGGTTTCTGGGGTTTGAAGCGCCTCGCCTGCTCCATTTTCTTTAATTCATGAAAATGGAGCCGTCCAAGGAATCTCTAATAAATCCTCAGGATGAGCCTGTTTCCCATCAGGTTTCTGTTTTGGAATTCAGTCCGTTCGGGGTCAGGGTATTTGCGGTTGGACTGGGAGTCGTTTTGGCAGGATGGTCGATCTTCTTTTTCCGGGAATTCGGTTGGGCCGCAATCACGGTGTGGAATTTAGTCCCGGGATTTGTGTTGCTGCCTTTTTGCTTTTGGCGGGCATGGCGCAGGCAGCCCTCGGAATTGACTATCAAAATGTGGCGCGCCAGTTTTCTTTGGCACCTGCTTCAATTGGCTTCCCTTCCGTTGGGTCTGATGTCCTGTGGAGGTTTGCCCTTCGGGGCTTTGGAGTCGATGGGTACGCCGGTTCGGTTAAGCACTTCGCACTTGGAGAAAACGACAGCTGTTCTCATGCTGGTTACCTTGGTTGTTGCTTGTCTGGGATCCTGGGCAGCCTTGGTTTCAGATCGGCAATGGCGGGCATGGGTTCAAAAAGGTTGGCGGATTGAGAACGCTTGAGAGTCTGAGTGCTGCAAAAATGAAAACGGTCGGGGAGATACAACAAGCGGTGCAAAAGCTGTCGTCGGGCGAGCTTTTGATTTTCCGCGAATGGTTCTCTCTTTTCGACGCGGCTGCCTGGGATAAGCAATTTCAAGATGATGTGACATTGGGTCGCCTTGATACACTCGCGGATGAAGCCTTGCGGAATTTGCGGGATCAACAGTGCCGTCCTTTCTAAAGTTTGCCGGGAGTTATCCAAAAAGCAGGGTGGGGAAAACAAGGCCGGGACGGGCCTTGCTACAGATGGTTTGGCTGCTTTGATGGCCGCATGCGCTACTTCATCACCGGCACGGACACCGACTCCGGCAAAACTTATGTCACCAGCCTGCTGCTGCGGGCTTTGAATGCCGCGGGGAAACCGGCGGTGGGGTTCAAGCCGGTGTGTTGTGGAGACCGGCAGGATGTGGAGGCCTTGTTGGCGGCAGGGGCGCCGGGACCGACCGCGGATGAGGTGAATCCAGTGTTTTTTGCGCAGCCCTTGTCGCCGCTGGTGGCGGGGTGGATGGCGAATGTGCCGTTTGATTTCGAGGCGATCCTGACCGCGTGGAAGGAATTGTCAGGAAAGCATGAGCACCTCCTCGTGGAAGGCGCGGGAGGCTGGGAAGTGCCGGTGACGGTAAAGGAGACGATGGCGGATGTGGCAGTGGCGCTGGGCTTGCCGGTGGTGGTGGTGGTCAACAACCGGCTGGGGGCATTGAATCACACCCTCCTCACGGTGCGGGCGGTGCAGTCCCGCGGGCTGAAGTGCGCCGCGATCGTGTTGAACTATCCGCAGGACGAGCGGGACAGCGCCAGCATTTCCAATCCGGCGGCCCTGCGGGAGATTTTTCCTGACATCCCGTTGGTGGAAGTGATGCATGGCGAGACGGAGTTGGACTTGACGGATTTCCCTCTCGACTGAGGCGCGGGGGCAGGGCACCCGTGGCCATGATCCAGCCTGATGAATTTGCGGCAGCGCCAGCCCCGGAGCCCGTCCTGATCGATTTGGAGACCGACCATTTCTACATGGGCGAGGCCCTGCGTCAGGCCCGGAAGGCCTACGCCAAGGCGGAGGTGCCGGTGGGGGCAGTGATCGTGCGGGCCGGGGAGATCATCGCACGCTCCTGGAATCAGGTGGAGACGCTGAAGGACGCCACGGCCCATGCGGAAATGCTGGCGCTGACGCAGGCGGAGAGTGTGCTGGAGGACTGGCGGCTGACGGATTGCGACCTCTATGTGACCAAGGAGCCGTGCCCGATGTGCGCCGGAGCCATTGTGCATTGCCGGGTCCGGCGGGTGATTTTTGGCTGTCCGGATGCCAAGGGCGGGGCGGCGGGTGGGTTTATCAATTTGCTGCAAACCCCGAATCTGAACCACCGCGCGGAAGTCACGCCCGGCGTCCTCGGGGAGGAATGCCTCGGACTGTTGCAGTCGTTTTTCGCCGAACGACGGGCCGCGAAGAAGGATTAGGCGGGGCCGGCTTCCAGCTGTCTCCTGCGGTGCCTTGGGAATTCCCCGTGGTTTCTTCCGGTGACAAACCGGATTCGCCGCCTACGGTCCGCCCACCATGGAATGGCTCAGTAACCCCCAAATTTGGATCAGTCTGCTCACGCTCACGCTGCTCGAGATCGTGCTCGGCATCGACAACATCATCTTCATTTCCATCCTCAGCGGGAAGCTTCCGCCCGACCAACAGGCCAAGGCACGGAAACTGGGTCTCGGCCTCGCCCTGTTCACCCGGGTTCTGCTGCTCATGGGCCTCGCCTGGGTGGTGAAGTTGGACAAACCTTTCTTTGAGCATGAGAGTTTTGGCTTCCCACTGGCCGTTTCCGTCAAGGATCTCATCCTGATTACCGGGGGCCTCTTCCTGATCTATAAGAGCGTCCACGAAATCCATGAGAAACTGGAGGGTGAGGACGGGGAAAAGACCAAAAAAATAACCCCTGCCTTCGGCAAGGTCATCTTCTCCATCCTCATGATGGATATCATTTTCTCTCTCGACTCCGTCATCACCGCCGTCGGCATGGTGAAGGAAATCGGGATCATGATCACGGCCGTGATCCTCGCCATGATCGTGATGCTGGTCTTTGTCAATCAGATCAGCAACTTCGTGGACCGTCACCCCACCATCAAGGTGCTGGCGCTCAGCTTCCTGATTCTGATCGGGACCATGCTCGTCGCGGAAGGATTCCATCAACACATCAACAAAGGCTACATCTACTTCGCGATGGCTTTCGCCGCCCTCGTGGAAGGCATCAATATCCGCGTCCGCCACAAGGCCGCCGACCGGGTGCAACTGCATCAGCCCTACCGTTGAGGCCGCCGTCCGGCCCCGATTCCCCTTATCCATTCCGCCTGATTCTTTTTCATGGAACTCCTCCTCAAAGCCTGGGATCTCATCAGGCACATCAACGACTACCTGGAACTCTGGGTGCAGCAATATCCGGTGGCCGTGTATGGCATCCTGTTTGCCATCATCTTTGCCGAGACCGGGTTGGTGGTGACGCCGTTTCTGCCAGGTGATTCCTTGTTATTCGCGGTGGGAGCCATTTCCGCCCGGCCGGAGATGGGGATGAATGTCTGGGTGGTCAGCCTGGTGATTGTGCTGGCCGCGATTCTGGGCGATTCCGTGAATTATTGGATTGGCCGGCACTTGAGCCAGTGGCTGATGCGGAAATTCCCGCGGCTGGTCAAACAGAGCCACATCGACAAGACCAACATCTTTTTCCTCAAGTATGGCGGCAAGACCCTGATCATCGCGCGCTTCGTTCCGATTGTGAGGACGTTTGCGCCATTCGTCGCAGGCAGCGGGCGGATGGATTATTCGAAGTTCATGTTCTACAATGTGGTGGGGGCCATCCTCTGGGTGGTTCTGATTATCCCGGCGGGGTACTTCTTCGGCGGACTGCCGGTGGTGCGTCAGAACTTTGAGCTGGTCGTCATCGGCATCATCATTGTCAGCCTGATTCCCGGGCTGATCGGTGTCCTGCAGGCCCGCCGCGCCGGGAAGCGGGCGGCGATTGACACCCCGGCTGTGGGGAGCGACTAGCGGCCATGCGTATTCTTTCCGGTCTCCAGCCCTCCGGGCGCCTCCACCTCGGCAACTACTTCGGCATGATGCAGCCGGCGCTGCAATTGCAGCACGAGGGCGATGCCTTTTATTTCATTGCGGACTATCATTCGCTCACCAGCGTGCACGACCCGGCGGCCTTGCGGCAGCATTCCCAGGATCTGGCCTTGGACTTCCTCGCCTGCGGGCTGGATCCGGCCAAGGCGACCTTCTTCCGGCAGAGTGATGTCCCGGAAGTGTGCGAACTTGCCTGGCTGTTGAGCACGGTGACGCCGATGGGTCTGCTGGAGCGCTGCCATTCCTACAAGGACAAGACCGCCCGGGGGCTGGATGCCTCGCATGGACTGTTCGCCTATCCGGTTTTGATGGCGGCGGACATCCTGCTTTATGACAGTGATGTGGTGCCGGTGGGCAAGGATCAGAAGCAGCACGTGGAGGTCACCCGCGACATCGCCAAGAGCGTGAATCACCTTTACGGCGAGGTCCTGAAAATCCCCGAGCCCCGCATCCAGGAATCCACCGCCGTGGTGCCCGGGACCGATGGCCAAAAGATGAGCAAGAGCTACGGCAATATCCTCGGCATCTTCGAGGAGGAGAAGGCCCTCAAAAAGAAAGTGATGAGCATCCAGACCGACTCCACCCCGGTGGAGGAGCCGAAGGATCCTGACGCTTCACTGATCCTGACGCTTTACCGGCTGGTGGCCGATGCCGATGCCGTGAAGCTGATGGAGGATCAGTTCCGCGCCGGGGGAACGGGCTACGGCGAGTTCAAGAAACGGTTATTCGAAGCCATCTGGACCAAGTTTGAAGGACCGCGCCACCGCCGCGCCGAACTGGTGGCGGATCCCGCCTACGTCGAGCAGGTCCTGCGCGAAGGCGCGGACCGGGCGCGACTGGTGGCCCGGGCGACGTTGGGCCGGGTGCGGGCGGCGATGGGTTTGGGAGGATGGTAACTCGTTGAGCCACACCGGCCTTGCAGGCCTCCGGGAATGTGGCACGATTCCCCCCATGAAAATGGAAGCCACCTCCGCCGCCTTCGGGATTGGGACTCTGGCCTTGATCCATGCTGGCCTGGCCGAGCAGAAAGGCCGCAGCCGGTTGATCTGGTTTTTGATCTCGCTGCTCACCGGGCCGCTGGCCACGCTGCTGATTGTGGTGCTGGACCGGCCCGACCACCGCCGATAAATCAACTCCGTTCCAGCCGGGCGGACCGGGCTGTTTATTTCGCGCGCTTTTTGCGCATGGCGATGCGTTGGTGATCCACCCAGTCAATCAGCGCCGATTCCAAGCCGAGATCACGTCCGGCCCTTTCGCTCATCAGCCACTTGTGCTGCATCAGATCCTCGCGGTCGGCGAGGAATTCCCGGTAGGACGTGCTGCCGGGACGGGCAGCGGATTCCGTTTCGTTGAGGAGTTCAGCAGGCATGGGAGGGAGAAGGATC
>JAYUWQ010001058.1:0-2511 GCA_043753485.1 bacterium | reverse complement strand
AGTTCCTCGCCACGACCTTCCTCCGTGCCATCGGTTATGGCAAGGACGAGGACATTATCAAGCAATTCTACAACATTGAAGACCTCAAGTTGAAGGCTTCCCTCGATGAAGCGGAACTGAGCTCCAAAGTGCTCTTCAGCGACGTGGTGGACAACGAAACCGTGGTCGCAAAAGCCTACGAGCCGCTCACCCCTGGCATTATTTCCGCCCTGATGGGACTCGGCCACAAGACCGCCAAGGTCATCACCGTTTCCGCGGATGACTTGCTCCTGAAATCCCTCAAAAAGGATCCCGCCAAGGACGAAGAAGAAGCCCTCAAGGACATCTACCGCCGTCTGCGCCCCGGTGATCCTCCTACCGTGCCCAATGCCCGCGCCCTCCTGAAGCGCCTCTTCTTCGACCCGAAGAAGTATGATCTTACCCGCGTCGGCCGTTACAAGATCAACCAAAAGCTGAATCTGAAGGCCAATGAAGATGAGCGCGTGCTGCTTCCCTCCGACTTCGTTTCCTCGATCCGTTATTTGCTGAAACTGCGTCAGGGCGAAGGCATTCTGGACGATATTGATCACCTTGGCAGCCGCCGCGTTCGGGCCGTGGGGGAATTGCTTTCCAACCAATGCCGCGTGGGCCTTGCCCGAACCGAGCGTCTGGTGAAGGAGCGGATGACCCTTTTTGATGTGAATCTCGAAGGGATGACCCCGCAAAAGCTGATCAACCCCAAGGCGCTGTCCGCCGTGGTGCGCGATTTCTTCGGCCGGTCCCAGCTCTCCCAGTTCATGGATCAGACGAATCCTCTGGCAGAACTCACGCACAAACGCCGCCTCAGCGCCCTCGGACCAGGCGGTCTGAATCGTGACCGTGCCGGTTTCGAAGTGCGCGACGTTCACCCGTCCCACTACGGCCGCATCTGCCCGATCGAGACCCCGGAAGGTCCAAACATCGGTCTGATCAACTCGATGTCGACCTTTGCCCGCATTAACGATTTCGGGTTTATCGAAACCCCGTACCGCAAGATCGTGAACGGGATCGTCCAGGACAAACTGGAATACCTCACGGCTGACCAGGAGGAAACCCATAAAATTGCGCAGGCCAACAATCCGCTCAATACGGACGGTTCCTTCGTGAATAAAAAGGTCACGGTCCGGTTCCGCGGCGACTTCCTCGAAGTCGAACCCCCGCAGTCCAGTTACATGGACGTCAGTCCGAAACAATTGGTTTCGATCGCCGCCGGCCTCATCCCGTTCCTTGAGCACGATGACGCCAACCGTGCGCTGATGGGATCCAATATGCAGCGCCAAGGGGTGCCGCTTCTCATCACCGAAGCCCCGATCATCGGGACTGGACTCGAGGGGAAAGCTGCCCGCGACTCCCGCGCCGTGATTTGTGCGGAAAAGGACTGCAAAGGCAAGGTCGCTGCTGCCAGTGCCGAAGTGATCATCATCACCAAGGACGGCAAACTGCCCTGCACGGATGCTGAGTTTTTGGCCGATCCTTTCTGCGTCAAACACAATCCTGACAAGGGTGTGTTCTCCCTGCCGCTCCGTAAATTCATGCGATCCAACGCCGGAACCTGCATGAACCAGAAGCCGTTGGTCCGCCGCGGGGATGTGGTCAAGCCCGGCGATGTCCTCGCTGACGGTCCCTGCACGGATAAAGGCGAGCTGGCACTCGGCCGCAACGTCCTGGTCGCCTTCATGTCCTGGAACGGTTATAACTTCGAGGATGCCATCACCATCTCCTCCAAGGTGGTCAAGGAGGACATTTACACCTCCATCCACATCGAGGAATTTGAAGTGGGCGCCCGCGACACCAAACTCGGCCCGGAGGAAATCACCCGGGACATCCCGAATGTTGGTGAGGAAGCCCTCCGCAACCTCAGCGCTGACGGCGTCGTCCGCATCGGAGCGGAAGTGAAACCTGGCGACATTCTGGTTGGCAAGATCACCCCGAAATCCGAAACGGAACTGGCACCTGAAGAACGCCTCCTGCGCGCCATCTTCGGTGAAAAGGCCGCTGACGTCAAAGACACCTCCCTGCGCGTCCCCTCGGGCTGCACCGGCATCGTTATGGATGTCCGCGTTTCCAGCCGCAAGGACAACGCCAAGGAAAAAGTCAGCGCCGCTGAAAGCCGCAAACAGGCCAAGGTGATTGAAGAGGAATTCAAAACCAAGCACACCGAACTGGTCGAGCAATTGACCGACAAGCTGGCGGATATCCTCCTCGGAGAAAAGATCCCGCTGGATGTGGTCAACGCGCAGACCGGCGAAATCCTCGTTCCCGCCAATAAAAAAATCACCAAGGCCCTGCTGGCCCGCGTCGCGGAAGCCCACGACCACATCGACATTGATCCGTCTCCGGTCCGCAACAAGATCTTCGACATCATCGGCACCTTCGAACAGAAATTTGTCGAACTGGAAGAAGAACGTGAAGGCGCCCTCGACAAGGTCGAAGCCGGTGACGAACCCGACAACGGAATCGTCAAGCAGGTGAAAGTCTACATTGCCTCCAAGC
>JAYUWQ010001057.1:0-17752 GCA_043753485.1 bacterium | reverse complement strand
GCGGAAAGGAGTGCCGCGAAGGAGAAACCGGTGAGGAGGAGCTGTGTTTTAGTCATAATAGGAAAGCCAAAGGTGGGTTATAGTCCGGACTGGATTGGGATGACCAGCATCTACGTCAGAAATCTGCCGCATCTTGCTTTCTTGCTGAATCCGGTGGCAGACGTAGCTTGGGTTATGAACATCGGCATTACCGGAGCAACTGGATTTGTGGGCAAGCACGTGGCCGCCGCCGGCCGGGCGCGGGGGCACCGGGTGACCGCCTTTTCGCGCCGCCCCCGGCCCGATCCTGCCTTCGATGAAGTCCGCAGCCTTGCCGATCTCCGGACCAGCGACTTTTCCGGCGTGGATGCCGTGGTGCATCTCGCGGGGGAACCGGTGTTTGGCCTCTGGACCGGGGCCAAAAAGGACGCCATCCGCCGCAGCCGGGTCAACCGGACCTGCGATCTGGTGAACCGCCTCCGGGAAACCATCCCGCCGCCCCGCGTGCTCGTCTGCGCCTCGGGGATGGCCTATTACGGCGATGCCGGCGATGCGGAACTTACGGAATCCAGCCCGTCTGGACAAGGGTTTCTGGCGGAAGTTTCCCGCGCCTGGGAAGCCGCCGCCGCCGAAGCGGAGGACTTCGCCCGGGTGGTGAGTCTGCGGACCCCGATGGTGTTGGGCTCCGACGGTGGTCCGGCCGCGATGCTGCGCCAGGTATTTAAACTGGGCCTGGGGGGCCGGTTGGGATCCGGGAAACAATGGACTTCTTGGATTCACGTGCAGGATTTGGCCCGGCTGTATGTGTTTGCCTGTGAGAACGAAACCCTGCACGGCCCGGTCAATGCCACCGCCCCGGTGCCGGCGACGAATCAGGAATTCACCGCCGCCATCGCTCAGGCGGTGCACCGTCCTGCCTTCCTTCCTGTGCCAGCCTTCGCCTTGAAGCTCCTGCCTGGTGGCATCGGCGAGATCTTCCTGCAAAGCCAGCGAGCCAAACCCGCGGCCGCCACCGCCGCAGGATTCACCTGGCTGCACCCGGACCTCCGCTCCACCGCCCGCGAGGTCTTTGGCGCTGAAAAATAAGGAAACGTGTGTATGGTGCGAGGCTGCGCCCTGCTTTCCCCCAATCCCTCTCCATCCCATAAATGTCCGTCCCCCAGAACACCATAGCTGTCGTTTACGATTACGATCAGACCCTCAGTCCCACCTACATGCAGGATGAGGTCCTCTTTCCGGCCTACGGGATCGATCCGGCCCACTTTTGGAAAAAGAGTCAGCAACTGGTGCGCGAGGACGGGTGGGAAAGCGAGCTGGCCTATCTGAAGACCCTGTTGGACTCCCTGCCGATGGACCCGCCCACCAACGAGGACCTCGTGCGGCTGGGGGCCAATCTGAAGTTCTATCCCGGCCTGCCGGAGATGTTCACGGAATTGAACAGCCTGCTCAGCGATGCGCACCACGCCATCGGCATCCGCATCGAGCACTATATTCTCTCCAGCGGCATGAAGGCCCTGATCGACGGCAGTGCCCTCAAGCCGTTTGTGAAGGAAATCTTCGGCTGTGAGTTCGCCACTGACAGCAAAGGCCGCATCACTTTCCCCAAACGCGTCATCTCCCACACCCAGAAAACCCAGTATCTGTTCCGCATCAACAAAGGCCTGCTGGATCTCAGTCAGGATGTGAACGACCACATGCCGCCCGACCTGCGGCCGGTGCCCTTCACCAACATGATCTATGTGGGCGATGGCCCTACCGACGTGCCCTGCTTCACGGTGATGAAACAATTCGGGGGTCAATCGATCGCGGTCTACAACCCCAACGACCCGACCCTGAGCAGTTTCCGGAAATGTTATCAATTGAGTGCCCATGCCAACCGCATCAAGCACATCGCTCCCAGCGACTACCGTGGGGGCAGCCATCTCCGGCTGATCCTTGATGAGATGATCCGCGAAATTGCCGAACGCATCCTGCGCACCCGCCGGGAGGAAATCGAGGATTCGCGGGTAGCCGCGCCGGGGCATACCTGATCACCCGACCGCTGCGCGCCCGCCATGATCGAGATCAACACGCCCGCCATTCTGTTCCCCGCCATCAGCCTGCTGATGCTGGCCTACACCAACCGCTACCTTGCTCTGGCTTCGCTGATCCGGAAGCTGCATTCCGACTACGTGGCCGGGCACGAACCCGAAGTGCGCGCCCAGATTGAGAACCTGCGGTTCCGGATGCGGCTGATCCGCCAGATGCAGGCGCTCGGCATGATCAGCCTGCTGTTTTGTCTCGGGTCCGTCATTCTGGCCCTGGCCGGCCTGGTCCGCACCGGCACCGGTTTTTTTGCCATCGCCCTCTTTTTTATGGCTGCGTCCATCGTGCAGTGCCTGCGGGAAATTATCCGGTCCGGCGGCGCGCTCGATATTCTCCTGCGCCAAATGGAAACCGCGGAAGCTCAATACGAGCAGGATCAGCGGGGGAAATCCTAGACTGCGGAGGGCATCCGCGGTTTCAGGCCTTGAATACGGGGTGGCCGGAGCTTGTGAAACTTTTCACAAATCCCCTTGCCCGGAGGGCGGGGAACCGGAAATTCCCCCATTCCGGCAGGGGCTCCCCGCGCGTTTCTCCACCGTCGATTATTCCCTCATTTCTCCCATCCCATGGCCATCCAATACAAGACCGGCAAGGAACCCCATCCCCGCGAACACCGCATGATTTTCCGCAATGTGGACCGGGTGGATTGGAACCCCTCCATGGACCGCTATCTGGCGGAGGGCGGCTATGCCCAGCTGAAAAAAGCCGTGACCATGGAGCCCAAAGCCATCACCGAGGAGGTGAAAATCAGCGGCCTGCGCGGGCGTGGCGGTGCCGGTTTCCCCACCGGGGTGAAATGGACGTTCATCCCTCCGACCAACACCAAACCGGTCTATCTGATCTGCAACGCGGACGAGTCAGAGCCTGGCACCTTCAAGGACCGCTACATCATGCATCAGGACCCCCACCAGCTCATCGAGGGCATGGCGATTTCCTGTTTCGCGGTGGGGGCGCACCTCGCCTATATCTATGTCCGCGAGGAATTCCCGGAAGCGGCGAAAATCCTTGAATTGGCCATCTGGGAGGCCCACCAAAAAGGGTTTCTTGGCAAAAATGTCTGTGGCAGCGGATTCGAACTGGAAATCTTCGTGCACCGCGGCGCGGGCGCTTACATCTGCGGCGAGGAGACTGGCCTGATCGAATCCCTCGAAGGCAAACGGCCGTATCCCCGCATCAAGCCGCCGTATTTCCCCGCCGCCCTCGGCCTCTACATGTGCCCCACCATCGTGAACAACGTGGAGAGCCTCTGCCATGTCAAACACATCCTCGAACTCGGCGGCGCGGAATACGCCAAGCTGGGCACCCCCCGGAATAACGGCACCCGCATTCTCTGCGTCAGCGGCGACGTGGTGAAACCCGGTTATTACGAGGTGCAGGTCGGCAAGATCACCATGGGCGAGGTCATCAACGAACTCTGCGGCGGTCTCAAGCCCGGCCGCACCCTCAAGGCCATCATCCCCGGCGGCTCCTCTGCGAAGGTCCTGCGGGCCGATGAAGTCTTTAAACTCAAACAGCCGGACGGCTCCATCAGGGAACTCACCGTGATGGACATTCCCATGGATTTTGACACCATCGCCCAATGCGGCTCCATGGCCGGCTCCGGCGGGGTCATCATCATGGACGACACCCGCAGCATGGCCTGGGTGCTCAACAACCTGAATAACTTCTACGCCCACGAATCGTGCGGCCAGTGCACCCCCTGCCGCGAAGGCAGCCTCTGGATGAAAAAGATCAGCGACCGCATTGCCGCCGGCGACGCCACCCCGGAAGACGTGGACACCCTCGAAAGCGTCGCCTATCAAATCGACGGCAAGACCATCTGCGCCTTCGGCGAAGCCTGCTCCTGGCCCACCGAGAGTTTCATCGCCAAGTTCCGCGACGAACTCAAAACCAACACCAAACCCGGACTGACGGGCAAAATTTTCAACAAGGAAACCCAGGTCGCGGCCGCCGCATTGGCTTAATCCGGGCTCCTGATCGCGGACTGCGCCAGAGCCCTTGCCCTCATCTTGATAGGTATGAAAACATGCAGCCCAGCCGTCACGGGACGCTGACGCGGAGGCGGGCAAACTGGCGGGGGGTGGCGGGAGCGAGGGGCTGGTAGCTTTGCCAGGTGTCGGTGAAGCGGCCGTCGGGCAGGGTGATGCGGTCGATCAGGATGCCGGATTCGCTCCAGGCGGCGAGGGCATCGGAAAACTCCACGTGGCGGGTCTGGCCGCTATTCCATGGGGCGTAGGTGACGGTGAAACGGAAGGCGGTGCCGGCGAGGCTGGCCTGCGGCAAATCTCCGGTGGAGGAGACGTTGGGCAGGGAGTTGAGGGAGAACTCCATCAGATTGGTCATGCCATCACCATCAAAATCATTTTCCGGCCCACCGATCCCAGGATAATTGGTGGCCCATTGCAAATAGCTGGTGCGGTCATCACTGCCGGGATTGCCGGAAGTCAGACGGCTGGCGCGCCATTCCATGGGGTCGCCATGATTGAGGCCGGATTTTTCCGGGGAGATCAGCACCAGGCTGGGACCGGTGCCATTGGGGGAAGCGGGCCATGGGGCATCGTTGTCGTAGATGAAATCGAAGATCGTGATGCCGGCTCCATAGCTGAGTTTGAGCTGCTCGCCCCCGTTGCTGAGGCTGTCGGGATCAAACCCGCCCGGAGCCACGGGCAGGCCCGCTCCATAACGGATCGTGAAGGCTACCGGGTTTTTGGCGATGATGATCCGGGCACCGGCGGTGAGGAAGGTTCCTGCGGGGAAGTTGTAGTCGATGCCTTTGGTGAAACGCACATCGGTGAGATCGATGCTGGTGCTGCTGATGTTGGTCAGTTCGATGTATTCAAAGTGCGCGGCCGTCCAAAGATCATCCCACAGGGGATGGGCCTGTTCCGCAGGGGTCACGGGAGCGGGATCGTAGTTGATTTCGGTGATGCGGAGGCTGTCCTGATAGGGGGTGGTATCCACACTGGAGGCAATGAACTGGACCGGGGCCGACCAATACGACCAGCGGCCGGTGGTGTCTTTGTGGCGGACGCGGGCGCGGTAAGTATGGCCCGGCACCACGGAACTGCCGGGCACCCTGAGTTCTGCGACCGAAGGGGTGGTGAGGGGGATTTCGGCGGAGGTCCAGACCGGGGTGATCTCGTAAATGGAAGGTTGCGAGGCATCATAACCAGGAATGCCGGGGGCGGAGATTTCGCCGAGGCGCCATTGGACGGCCGCGGCGGTGGCATTGCCCTGGGGATCGGCAAAATCGGTGCTGGTGAACCGCAGATCATTGGCGGCGAAGTCCGCGTTGCCACTGGCAAAGATCACCGGGGTGTGGGGATAAGCGAGGTCGGCGGTGGCGGGCACCGGGTTGGTATTGGCATTGACGTAACCCCCGTAGAGGGATTCCCACTCCAGATACTTGAATCCATAACCTTTTTGTCTGTTTACATCGCTGTCGGTGCCACCTCCGCTGACGCTGGTGGCCTTGCGCACCCAGGCGGCGGCAGTGGCCGGGTAGGTGTTGGTGGCAAAATTGGTGAACCATTGGCTCATGCTTTCGTGGTCGCTGAAATCACCGCTGGGGGCCAGATCGCGTCTCCAAGTGCCCGTGGCAGTGGTGCCGCCCAGGCCGCCGCGGCCCCCGTCCAAGTAGAGCGTGCGGAAGAAATTTCCCCGATGGCTCGATTGCCCGGTGTTGCCGCCGCCGCCGGCGCTGCGCGGGTGGAGATTCCACATGGCGGCATCGAGGTCGGCCCAGGTCAGGGCAGTATTGGGGGGATTCACGAGGCGGGCGTATTCCTGGACCAATTGTCCCATCTGGCCGCCGCTGGCTCCGCCATCCCCGGCGAGCAGGCTGAGCAGTTCCCGGCAATGGTTCCGGTATTCCAGCGCGAGGGCGGGATGGCGTGAGATGGCGCGGATGCTGTTGGGGGCGCCGGCGACGACCACCCCACTGTCCATGGACCCGCCCCAGTGGTGGGCGGCGATGAACATCATATCAAGATCGTAGGGCATGATCACCCAGCGGTTGTCTTCCGGGCGATGGTAGTAACGGTAGTTGTCGCCGGGCCGCACATCGGTATTCCCGACCAGCCGGTTGAGGGCGAGGAAGGAATAAAGGGCCGGCAGGTCCATGTTGGCCCGGTACCAGGCTTCGGTCTGGTTGGCCTGGGCAAGGCCGTTGCTGAAGGCGGTCCAGTCGGCGGTGCCGGTCGGTTGGGTGTCGGCCTGGTGTTTTTTGTCTCCGGCGTTGCCTTCAATGCTGTAGATATTGCCATCCCCGAGGCCCCGCTCATCCAACAGGTTTCCTTCGGTGGGTTCGAGGGCGAGGTAGAGGCCCCAGAGGTCCCCTGAGTATTGGCCGCGGATGTTGGCGCCCATGGGGTCGCCGGTGATGATCGCGCTGGCAGGATTGACCTCTGCGGGGCGGCGGATGACCCGCCAATGGACATAGTTGGTGCGCAGGGCGGGCAGGCCGGCCAGTTCATAGGCCCGGAAGGACAAAGCTTCCTCGATCCCGGCGGCCCCGCGGTTGACGGAAGCCCAAGGCGAAGCACAGGCATTCAGGCCGAGGGAATTCCAGGTTTCTGCATACGGCCTCCCCCAGTTGTCATAGGCCTGAAAGTCGTGGGTGCGGTTGAATTTCAGACCCCATTTGTTTTTGCCGGAGACATAAGTCGAGCCGATCCCGCGCACTTGATAAGTGATGTGGTCGTAAACCTTGCCCCGGTGGACGAGGCACCCCTGGAAGACGGCCTGGCTGGTGTATTGGCAATTGATGACATCGGTTTCGTTGGCAATGAGGTGCCAGGGTTCCATGGATTGCAGGAGGGACTGCGGATAATCCTGCACCGGGGTGGCGGCGAAACCTCCGAAGGCGGTCGGCCGCATGGCTCCGCTCCAGGCCGGGATGGCATCGTAAACGAAGTAGGCGAAGTTGGGTTGTTCGTCATCGGTGTATGGCACCCGGATGGAATTGGTCAGGCTGTCTGTGACGGTGATCTGATAGCGGATGAGGCGGCGGTGCACCTGCACACTGGCGGGGATGAGGGCCGTGAAGATGGAATCTCCCGCCACCGCATCCCCGGCGGTGCCGTTGTCCAGCATGGGCAGGTCGATCCAGTTGGCGGCGGCAGTGAAGGCAGCATCGGCCTTCCGGATGTAGGTGCCAGGACTGACAATCTGATAGCGCAGCATGACACTGCCCACTCCGTCGGGGTCGGTGACCGTGGCCGTAACCGGCACCGCGGTGTTGGAGGTGGGTTGCCCGGGGGTGTGATTCACCTGCCGGATGGCTGGGGGAGCGGCGGAGTAGGTCGCCAGCTTGGCGGCATTGACGACCCCAGGGGTGGGCGCGGTGGGGGCCCGGCGCCATGAGCCTCCGAGGCCAGGGTCGAGCGAGGGATGGAGCAACTCCATGGAAGGGCCGGAGCCGCGGGAGGCGCTGGGCCAGGGGAAGCCCTCGCCGTAATCCACCGCGGTCACGAGGGCGCCGCCGGCATCGCGCAGTTCGATGGTTTCCCCGGAATTGGCCAGCTTGCCGGTGCATGGCCCGGCGGAGTTGGCGGCCGCAGCGGGCCAGGTGGTGGCGAATTTGGCAGGATCCTGCACCACACAGAAATAACCTCCGGCGGGGATCGAGATGTTGCCGAACGTGTAATCAACTCCCGAGGCGATGCGCCAACCCGCCAGATTGACAGCAGTGGTGCCAGGATTGTGAAGTTCGATGAATTCCTGGAATTTGGTGGGGTCGAGCGGATCATAGTGGACTTCGCTGATCACGATAGGAGCCGGAGCTTCGGTCACGAGGGCCGCAAAAATCTCCGTGGTGGCTGCCCAGGTGCCGCCGGCGCTGTTCGAGGCGTAGGCGCGGAAGTAGTAGATGTTGCCGGGAGTCAGGCCGGTCAGGACGCGGGAGAAGGTGCTGCTGGAGGTGCCGAGCGGCACGGTATTGGACCACGCCGCGGGCGTGGTGCCGCCATCGGTGAGGCCCCAGTAGAGAATCACGGAAGGCACCTCGTTGCCGGCGGAAGTGACTTCCCCTGACAGGGTAGCCATGGTGCTGCGCACATGGGTGGCGGGCAGGGTGCGCACCCGGGGCGTGGTGATGAGGTCGGTATGGAAAGTCGTGGTGGCGGGCGACCAGGTGGTACCGGCGCTGTTGGTGGCGGCGGACCGGAAGTGGTAGGTCAGGCCGGTGGTGAGGCCGCTGATGGCGGCGCTGACTTTTCCGGCTCCACTCCCCGCGGAGATGGTGTTCGACCAGGCTCCGGGCACGTTGCCGCCATCCGTGGTGCCGTAATAAAAGGTGACGGACGGCACGGCATTGCCGGTGGTGGTGACATCGGCATTCAGCACCGCGCTGGTCAGGGTGATATTGCTGGCGGCGCGGTTGACGATGCCGGGGGAGCTGACCGTGGGCGTGGAGAAGGTGAGGGAGGAAGGAGCCCACGCGGAACCGGCCGCATTGGTGGCGAGCGCCCGGAAATAATAAGGAGTGCCGGCCTGAAGTCCTGACAAAGTTCCGGAAGCGGAAGCGGAGACCTGGCCGAGTGCGGTGGACTGGCTCCAGTTGGCGATGGTGGTGGCGCCATCGCTGGTCCCGTAATAGAGGGTGACCGCAGGGGCGATGCCACTGAAGCTGGTGACGCGGGCGCCCGCCGTGGCGGAAACCGGCGTGAAATTGGTGGCCGGCAGATTGATGACCGTGGGCGGGGTGGTGGTGTCAAAAAACCGCGTGCTCAGGCCCCAGGTGCTGCCGCTCGCATTGGTGAAACGGACGCGGTAATAATAACGGGTGTTGTTGGCGAGGTCAGTGAGGGTGGTGCTGAAGGCGCCGGTGAAGGTCCCCGGGAGCACTTTGGTCAGCGGCCAATCCGCCGGATTGCTGCCGGCATCGGTGGTGCCGTAATGGATGGTCACGGTGGGCGCTGCACTGCCCGGGCTGCTGACCGTTCCGCCCACCGTGGCGCCGGTGGAGGTGATCGCGGTGGCTGCGGTGGAGTTGCCCACCGGACGGCCGTTCTGGGTGGAGATGGAGGCATCGAGCCGGAGGTTGTCAAAATGGGAACGCCCATTGCCCCGGGCCCGCAGCAGCAGCCGGATCGGTTTGCCGACGGCTCCGGGTTCCTCGATGGTATCCAGCACCGCAGGAGGGGCATCGGCGAAGGTGCCGGGGGCCGCCAGCACCGAGGTATCAGCCGAGCCAGTGGCGTAGACCGGGCCGGTGCTGGCGCTGAGGAGCCAGGTGGAGGCGTTGCCGCTGGCGGTTTGCCCGGGGCGGTTGCCGAGGCTGACAGTGAAGGTGTAAACGGTGTTGGCGGTGTAATTGACGCCGGCGCCCACATCCTGCCAGACATCGTGCCCGGTCTCCATCCCGAGGTGGTCGGTGCCCTCGGCAGCAAAACCGGTGATGAATTCAAGAAACCCGGGCGCCGCGCCTGGTCCGCCGGTTTCCTGCCACGGGGTCAGGGTCGCGGTGAATTGGCCGGCGGTCAGTTCCGGGGTTTGGGTCTCGAAACCGGCTTCGATGATCGGGACCGGGGCGGCGGGCGACAGCGCGGCTGCCAGCAGGCAGAGCGCCACGCTGCGGAGAGTGGGGGATTTCATGGATAAGGGGAGGAGCTGCCGCAGAGGACGTGCGGAAGACCGGGATTTCCCCACGAGGATACCGGAAACGGCCCCTGCGGGTCAAGTCACCAATCCCGTGAGCAGGAACGGCGCCGCGTTCCCGGGATGGGTGCAGGATTGGACCGCGGAAATCAGGGTTCCGGCTGGATCGTATCCGGCCCTGCCGGAATAGGATGACTTTCGCCTGCCTTGGCCTTCCGGCGGCGGATCACGACGTAAAAGACCGGGGTGAAGAGCAGTCCGAAAAAGGTGACTCCAATCATCCCGGAGAAGACCGCGGTGCCAAGGGCGCGCCGCATTTCGGCCCCGGGGCCGGTGGCCAGCACCAGCGGGAGCACGCCAAGGATGAACGCAAAACTGGTCATCAGAATCGGACGCAGGCGCAGGCGGCAGGCTTCCACCGCGGCGGTGAACCGGTCCTTGCCTTCGTCCTGCTGCTGCTTGGCAAACTCGACAATCAGGATCGCGTTTTTGGCCGCCAGCCCGACGAGGACGACGAGACCGATCTGGGTGAAGAGGTTGTTGTCCTGACGCATCCACCAGACGCCGGAGATGGCGCTTAGCAGACACATCGGCACGATCAGGATCACGGCCAGCGGCAGGCTCCAGCTTTCATATTGAGCCGCCAGGACGAGGAAGACAAAAAGCACACAGAGGGGGAAGATGTAGATCAGGGTGTTGCCTGAGAGAATCTGTTGATAAGTGAGGTCAGTCCATTCGAAGGCGTAACCTTCCGGCAGCACTTCCTTGGCGATGCGCTCCACTATGGCGATCATGTCGCCGGAACTGAGGTCGGGGGCGATGTTCCCGGAAATGTCAGAGGCGGTGTAGAGATTGTAACGCTGCACCCGGTCCACTCCGCCGGTTTTTTTGACTTTCACGATGGCTCCGAGGGGAACCATCTGCCCCTTGTCGTTCCGGGTCTGCAGTCGGCCGACGTCATCGGGGGAGACCCTGAATTCCGGTTCGGCCATGGCGGTGACCTGATAGGTACGGCCGAAGAGATTGAAGTCGTTCACATAAACCGAACCGAGGTAGATCTGGAGGGTTTCGTTGATATCGGCGAGGGAGACGCCCATGTTCTTGGCCTGCTGGCGGTCGATGTCGATGAAGAACTGTGGCACGTTCGACTTGAAGCCGGTGAGGATGGAACTGAGGCCAGGCTCGCGGGTGAGGGCGTCGGTGAATTGTTTGGTGGCTGCCTCCAGGGAGGCGAGACCGGCATTGTTGAGGTCCTGCACCTGGAGTTTGAATCCCCCGGCATTGCCGAGGCCGCGCAGAGGGGGCGGCGGGATCACGAGGATGCGGGCTTCCTGGATGACGGAGAACTTCTTCCGCAGGGTGGCCATCAGGGCATTGGCCGTGAGGGAGGGGTCCTTCCGTTTGTCAAACGTGTCAGGAATCATGAAGGCCGCGCCGAGGTTCGACTGGTTGGCCTGGAGCACTGATGAGTAGCCGGTGATGGCGAACGTGTGGGCGATGCCGGGGGTCTCCCGGGCCATCTGATCCATGCGCCGGATCACGGCGTCGGTGCGCTCGAGGGAGGCGCCGTCCGGCAACTGCACCACCACGAGGAAGTAGCCGGTGTCCTGTTGCGGGAGGAAACCAACCGGCACCGCCCGGAAGGTGAATCCGGTCAGGATCAGCAAGCCGCCGTAGACGACCAGGGCGACCGTGCTGAAACGGACGAGGCGTCGCACCAGCCCGGCATAGACCTCCGAAAGCCGGTCGAAGCCTTTATTGAAGAGGCGGAAGAACCATCCCAGCACCCCATTGATCATGCGGGTCAGCAGATCCGGTTTCCGTTCCCCGTGGTGACCCCGCAGCAGCAGGGCTGAGAGAGCGGGGCTTAGGGTCAGCGAATTGAAGGCGGAAATGAGGGTGGAGACCGCGATGGTGAGGGCAAACTGCCGGTAGAACTGGCCGGTGATCCCTGAAAGGAAGGCGGTGGGGACAAACACCGCGCAGAGCACGAGGGCCACGGCAATGATGGGTCCGGTCACTTCCTTCATCGCCTTCAGGGTGGCGTCCCGCGGGGAGTGGCCTTTGGCCAGATAGCGTTCCACATTTTCGACTACCACGATGGCGTCATCCACCACAATCCCGATGGCGAGCACGAGACCGAACAAGGAAAGGTTATTGAGGGAGAAACCGAAGAGCTTCATCACCGCGAGGGTGCCGATCAGGGAAACAGGCACGGCGAGCAGCGGGATGATGCAGGCCCGCCAGTTCTGCAGGAAGATCACCACGACGAGGACCACCAGCAGGATGGCTTCGACGAGGGTGATCATGACCGATTTCAGGGATTCCCTGACGAATTGGGTCGGATCGTAGTTGACGCGGTAATCGACGCCCGGCGGGAAAAGCTGGGCGATCTTCTTCATCTCAGCATAGACCGCATCGGACGTCGTCAGGGCGTTGGAACCGGGCAATTGGAAGACGCGCAGGGAGACTGCGTTTTTGCCATCCATGTAGCTTTTGAGCGAGTAGTCCTTGCTGCCGATTTCGATCCGGGCCACGTCGCGCACCCGGATCACATCGCCCTGATCGCCGGTGCGGATGACGATGTCGCCAAAGTCCTCCGGTGTCAGGAGGCGGCCCTGGGCGGTCAGGGTGTATTGGAATTCCGTGCCGGCCGGCACCGGGGGCAGGCCGAGTTGCCCGGCCGCGACCTGGACGTTCTGCTCCTTGATGGCGCGGACGACATCGCCTGCGGTGAGGCGGCGGGCGGCGATCTTCTGGGGATCCATCCAGATCCGCATCGTGAAATCAAGGCCCCCCAGCAGGCCGGCTTCTGCCACCCCGGGGAGCCGGGCGATGCGGTTGACCACCTGGAGCGAGACGTAGTTGGCGAGGTAGATGGTGTCCCGCGAGTCGTCCGGGGAAAAGAACTGCACGGCCATGGTGAGGTCGGGCGAGCGTTTGAGGGCGGAGACCCCCAGGCGGCGCACCTCCTCCGGCAGCCGGGGCAGGGCGGCATTGACGCGGTTCTGCACAAGGACCTGGGCTTGGTCGAGATTGGTGCCGAGTTTGAAGGTGACGGTGATGCTGATCCGTCCATCGCCGGTGGAGGACGAGGACAGGTAGAGCATGTTTTCCACGCCATTGATTTCCTGCTCCAGGGGGGAAGCCACGGTATCGGCAAGGGTCTGCGCATTGGCCCCGGGGTAGGTCGCGCTGACCACCACCGTGGGCGGGATCACTTCCGGATACTGGGCGACCGGCAGGCCGAGGTAGGCGAGTCCGCCGACAATCGTGATGACAATACTGAGCACCGCCGCAAAAATCGGGCGGTCCACAAAAAAACGGGGCAGATTCATTTGGCCGGCGTGGTTTCCTTGATCTGCATTTCCCCTTCGGCCGGATTCACCACGGCGCCGGGACGGGCGGCGAGCAGGCCGGTGATGACGATGCGTTCGTCGGCCTTCAAACCTTCGCGGATGATGCGGAGACCGTCCTCCAGCGGACCGGTGGTGACACTGCGGTATTGCACTTTATTGTCAGGGCCGACCACCAGCACATAGGGGCGTCCCTGGTCGCTGCCGAGGGCGCTGTCCCGGATCAGGACCGCTTCATAGGTGCCGCTGCCGGGGATGCGCAGGCGGGCGAAGAAACCGGGAGCCATCAGACGGTCGGAATTCGGAAAAACCCCGCGGGCGCGGATCGTGCCGGTGTCCGGTTTGATGACATTGTCCACGAAGTCGATTTTTCCCTCGTGAGGGAAACCGGCTTCGTTGGTGAGGCCCATGCGCGCAGGGATCTCATGGAACAGGGCACTGGTCCGCTTGCCCTCTCGGGCCAGGGTCCGGTATTTCAGGGACGACCGCTCATCCACTTCCACATAGCAATAAATGGGGTCAAGGGAAACCAGGGTGGTCAGCACGGTGGCCGCACTGGTGCCCCCTCCCACGAGGTTGCCCGGAGTGACGAGGGCCTGACCGATGCGGCCGGCGATCGGGGCATGGACGGCGGTGAATTCGAGGTCGAGTTTCGAGGTATTCAGTCCGGCCTCGGCGGAGCGGATGGCGGCTTCGGCTTCCGTGAGGGCCTTGACGCGGGTCTCGACCTCCTCGGAGGCGATCGCCCGGGAGGCGAGCAGTTTTTCGGCACGGGAGGCTTCGCTGCGGGCGAGGTCGGCGCGGATTTTGGCGCGGTCGAGGTCGGCCTGGAACCGGTCCACGGTGGCTTGATAGGGCCGGGGATCGATCGTGAACAGCAGATCGCCCTGCTTGACCTCGCTGCCTTCCCGGAAGTGGACGGTGTCGAGGTAACCTGACACCCGGGCGCGGATTTCGACGGTCTGGGGTGATTCCAGCCGGCCCACGAAATCGTCATATTCCGTGACGGTGCGGGCGATGCCTTTGGCCACGGTGACGGTGGGAACCGGGGGAGGCGGCGCGGTGGTGGGGGCCGCGGGCCGGCAGGAGGCGAAGACCAGCGCGACTAGAGCGGGAAGGGGCAAGGTCAGGCGCATGGGGGGATTTTTTGAATGGGCCAATTTTGTAAAGCGCCACGGATGAAGGAGGTCTTGCCTCCGGTCATCCGTGGCTGGGTATGGATCAGTGTGGAGGCATGGGAGCAGCAGCCGGTTTGCGCCGGTCTTCGCCCCATTTCATGAGCAGGAAGTAAAAGACGGGGGTGAGGAAGAGGCCGAAGATGGTGACGCCGATCATGCCGGCGAAGACTGCGGTGCCCATGGCCTGACGCATTTCCGAGCCGGCTCCGGTGCTGATCACCAGCGGATAAACGCCGGCAATGAAGGCGATGGAGGTCATCAGAATCGGGCGCAGGCGCAAGCGGCAGGCTTCGAGGGCGGCCTCGGCGGCGCTCATGCCGTGCAGCTGTTTCTCGCGGGCGAATTCCACAATCAGAATCGCGTTTTTACACGCCAGCCCGACCAATACGATCAGTCCAATCTGGGTGAAGATATTGTTATCACCTCCCCTGAGCATCACCCCCAGCATGGCACTAAGAAGGCAGGTGGGAACGATCAGAATGATGGCCATCGGCAGGCGCAGGCTTTCGTATTGGGCGGCGAGGACGAGGAAAACCAGCAGCAGGCAGAGCGGATAGATGTAGATGGCGGTATTCCCGGCGAGGATCTGCTGATACTTCAATTCGGTCCATTCAAACGTCATGCCCCGTGGCAGGGTTTCCTTGAGGATCTGGGTCATCGCTTCCTCGGCCTGGCCTGAGCTTACCCCTGGCGCCGGACCACTGTTGATCTCGGCGGTGGTGAAGCTGTTGTAGTGCGAGACGCGGTCCGGCCCGTAGGAGTCCTTGATTTCCACCAGCGACGTGATGGGAATCATCTGCCCGGCGGCATTGCGGACCTTCAGTTTGCTGATGTCATCCTTGTTCCGGCGGAACTCCTCGTCCGCCTGGACCACGACTTTGTAAGTGCGCCCGAAGCGGTTGAAGTCGTTCACATAAAGCGAGCCGAGATAGATCTGAAGCGTGGCGTAGAGCTCCTGCAGATTGACGCCCTGGGCCTTGGCTTTGATTTTGTCCACATCAGCGAAGAGCTGGGGCACATTGACCTGGAAGGTGGAGTAGGGCTGGCTGAAGATTCCGGGTTGAGCGCGGGCTTTGCCGAGGACTTCCTGGGTCACGCGGTAGAGTTCGGCGTAACCAAGATTGTTGCGGTCCTGGATTTGCAGGCGGAAGCCGCCGCCGGTGCCCAGGCCATTGACGGGCGGTGGCGGAATCACCAGCACCAGGGCGTCGGGGATTTCGGCGAACAGACGTTGCTGGATCGCGGCGGCGATTTCCGTGCCACTGGTGCCGGGGCCTTTGCGCTTCTCGAAATCATCGAGGGCGATGAAAGCGATCCCGGAGTTGGCGCTGGTGGTGAAGCCATTGATGGAAAGTCCGGGGAAGGCGACGGAGTTCACCACGCCCGGCGTTTCCTTGGCGATTTCACCCATGCGCTTGATGACCTTGGTGGTGCGCTCGATGGAGGCGCCGTCCTGGAGCTGTCCGAAGGCAATGAGATATTGTTTGTCCTGTTGGGGAATGAATCCGGTGGGCACCTTGCTGAACACGATTCCGGTGAGCCAGACCAATCCGAGATAGCCGATGATGACGACGAAGGAGATCCGCAGGAGGCGGCCGACGGCCCAGCCGTAGAGGTTGGCGGCCGCATTGAAGAAACGGTTGAACAGTTTGAAGAACCAGCCCAGCAGCCCATCCAGCGCCCGCGACACCAGATCTTTCTTCGCTCCATGGGGCTGGAGCAGGATGGCGCTGAGAGCGGGGGATAAAGTCAGGGAGTTGAAAGCTGAGATCACCGTCGAGATGGCGATGGTGATGGCGAATTGTTTGTAAAACTGACCGGTCAGGCCACTGATGAAAGCGGTGGGGACGAAAACTGCGCAAAGCACCAGGGCCGTGGCAATGATCGGCCCGGTCACTTCCTTCATCGCCTGCTCCGTGGCGGCGTGCGGTTTCATGCCCAGGGCGATATTCCGTTCCACGTTCTCCACCACCACAATGGCATCGTCCACCACAATCCCGATCGCCAGCACGAGGCCGAACAGGGAAAGGTTATTGATGGAGAAGCCGAGCGCGTGCATCACGCCGAAGGTGCCGATCAGGGAGACCGGCACGGCCACCAGCGGGATGATGGAAGCGCGCCACGTTTGCAGGAAGATGATGACCACCAGCACCACCAGAACGATGGCTTCCAGCAGGGTGATGATGACGGCGTCGATGGATTTGGCGACGAAAACCGTAGGGTCGTAGGCGATCTTGTATTCCAGTCCGGGAGGGAAGGATTTCGCGAGATCATCCATGGCTCCGCGCACGCTTTGCGACAGGGCGAGGGCATTGGAACCCGGCAGTTGGAAGATGGGGATGGCGACGGCAGGTTCGTTGTTCAGCAGCGAACGCAGCGCGTAATCGCTGGCCCCGAGCTGGATGCGGGCGATGTCCCGGAGGTAAACCGGATTGCCCTGTTCGCCGATTTTGATCACGACTTTTTTGAAATCATCCTCAGTGACCAGACGGCCCCTGGCGTTGATCGTGAGGGTAAGGTCGGCCGGCGTGTCCAGCGGGGGGGCGCCCACCGAGCCCGCCGCTACCTGCGCATTTTGTTCCTGGAGGGCGGCGACCACATCGGTGGCGGTAATATTGCGGGCCGCGGCCTTTTGAGGGTCGAGCCAGACGCGCATGGAGTAGTCGCCGGAGCCGAAGAGCTGGACCTGGCCGACGCCCGGCAGGCGGGCCAAAACGTCCTTCACCTGGAGGGTGGCATAGTTGCGGACAAAGATTTCATCATATTTCTTCCCCGGCGAAATCAGGTGCACCACCATGGTGAGGTCGGGCGAAGATTTCAGAACACTCACCCCGATGCGCCGGACCTCCTCCGGCAGACGGGGCAGGGCCTGATTGACCCGGTTCTGCACCTGCACCTGGGCTTTGTCGAGATCTGTGCCCAGTTTGAAGGTGACGGTCAGGCTCATCACGCCATCCGCCGTGCCCTGCGAGGACATGTAGAGGCTGTTCTCCACGCCGTTGATCGCTTCCTCCAGCGGGGAGGAAACGGTGGAGGCGATGACGTCGGGACTGGCTCCGGGGTAGTTGGCCAGCACCACGACGGTGGGAGGCACAATCTCCGGGTATTCGCTGACAGGCAGAGACCGCAGCGAGATGGCACCGATGACGGTGATGAGGATGGACAGCACGCCCGCGAAAATGGGACGTGTGATGAAAAAATGACTGATGTTCATGAAGAAACGGTCAGGGGGCAGCGGTCAGATGTCAGAGAGCAGTGGGGAGCTTCCGGCGGTCAGGATGCGGTTTTTGGAGTGCTGACCGCTGCCTTTTGACTGCTGACTTCTTTCCCCGCCGTGATCGGCTGCACCGGGGCGCCGGGAGGCAGGATCTGAAGGCCGCTGATGATGACCTTGTCCTGCGGGTTGAGGCCGCTGAGGACGACGCGCTGTCCCTCGTAGGTGCGGCCCAAAGTGACCGGGCGGACTTCGGCGGTGCTTTCCTTGCTGACCACCATGAGGTATTTCACGTCCTGATTGGTGCCGATGTATTTTTCATCAATCAGGGTGGCTTCATA
>JAYUWQ010001056.1:0-2521 GCA_043753485.1 bacterium | reverse complement strand
CCGTCACCGTGATGAATGCAGAACCGCTCTGCCCGGCTGCTGGGGTGTATTGCACTGTCCCTCCGGCCGCCCCGCTGGTGTAGGTTACCAAGGGCTGCGGGATGAGGGTGGGATTGGAGGATACCGCACTGACTGTTAGCGCGCCGGACTCCCCGCCCCCCGCGCTGATGCCGCCGAAAGACACCGTTTGCTGTCCGGCGTTATTCTGCAGCGGGGCCGGATCCGGGATGGCGTCCAGGGTCGGCGGATCATTCACCGGCAGGACGGTCACAGTGAAGCTCCGGATCACCGTTCCGTTCGTTGCCTGGGCGTCTTTGGCGGTAACGGTGATGAGCGCCGTTCCGGAAGCATCCGGTGCCGGCGTATAGCTTAAAACTGCAGTGGCCGCCGGGCTGCTGTAGTCCACCTGGGGATGGGGAATCAGCGCAGGATTGCCGGAGACCGCAGTGAGGGTCACGGTCTGCCCCTCTTCCCCGGGTCCGGGACTGATGCCGGAAAGCGTCAGAGTCTGCATCCCGGAGTCCTCCGGAATGGCGGCGGGAGCAGGGATTACCGCCAGGGTGGGGGGATCGTTGACGGCGGTAACGATCACCGTAAAGAACCGGGTAATGGTGTCTTCCGCTGCGGGACCTTCACTGACACTTACTCTGAGCATGGCAGATCCCGAGGCGTTCGGGGCCGGGGCGAAGCGGATCGAACCGGAAGTGCCGCCGGTGTAGATCACCTGAGGATGGGGAATCACGTCGGGGTTGGTGGACACCGCCGTGACGGTCAGCGGCTGGTTTTCACCAATTCCTGACGTGATGCCCGACAATTGCACGGTCTGCAGGGCTGCATCCTCCAGAATAGGGCCGCCCCCAAGAATGGGAGACATCGCAGGCGGGTCATCCACGGGATTCACCGTCAGGGTGAAGGTGGTGGTGGTGGAAAGCAGTCCGTCGGAAACTATCAAGGTAATCAAGGCCTGCCCGGATGCGTTCGGCAGCGGGGTGAGGGTGACGGTGCGGCCGGCTCCCGCCCCTCCCGCAAAGACGATGCGTGCCGGGGTGATGAGATTCTGATTCGAGGACAGCGCGGAAAGAGTCAGGGCTCCCGGTGTTTCCGTATCCCCCAGGGTGAAGGCAAGGGCTGCGGTGGCGGTATCCTCATCGGTCGTTTGATTGGTCAGGGAAGAAATCAACGGAGCGGTGTTCGTTCCGGTGCCTTTCAGCAAAAGGCTGAAGGAGCTTTCATCGGCATCATTGTTTGCCAGGTGCAGCAGGGCATTCTTCACTCCCGGGCTCCCGGAGGCAAAACTCACCGTGAAGGGGGTGCTTCCGGCAGGGCCGCTGATGGAGGCCGCCGGAGCAGTGACTAGGGTGAAGAAGCTGGCGTTTGCCCCATCGATCGTGACGGCCAATCCTGCCAAGTCAATGCCTCCGGTGTTTTTGATGAGGAAATTGATCTCCGCAGGGACCCCGGGCGTTACCGTGCCGAAGTCCACCATGCTGCCGCTGAGCAACTCAGACCCGGAAGCGGCCCTCAGCACGCTGAGTTCCGGTCCTGGCACGTTCACAAACGCAGACCGCCCCGGGATGCCATTCAGATACACCGTGGCCATCGCCGGCCCCGGAGGAAACCCGGTGGCGGGGAGCGAGGTGAAAGCCAGCCCCGACCAGGCCACGGACGGATCAGATGGCAGGGTCGCCGTCTGCCCATTGTCGATCCGGCGCAGCTTCACCACCGGCTCCGTTTCCGGACTCTCCGTAAAGCCACTACCGGAAAGGTTCAGCCTTTTGCTGCCATCAAATGAAGCGGACGCGATCACCGGTCGTCCGGTCCCCGTGGCGGCGAAAAAGGCATTGAAAGCCTGGGTTTTGATGGTGGCGGGATCGTTGCCGAAGATCTCTCCTCCCGTGAAAAGAGCCCGGCCATCCAATAGCAGGGAAACCCTGTGATCGCGCGTCTTCACATTCCCCAGAAGCCCCCACGAATCCGCTGCCGGATCATAAATTTCGGCCCTTCCCGCTGAGCCGTTCATGGGGTAGAAATAGTTCCCCGCTACCAGCACGCGCCCGTCCTGGAGCAGCGTGGCGGAGTGAAAGACCCCCTCCGTGCGCATCGGCGCCGCCGCGGACCAGGTGTTCGTGAGGGGGTTGTAAATCTCCGCCTTGCCGGTGGAGGCGGAGGTGTAGTAATCAGCTCCTCCGGTCACTAGCACCCTCCCGTCGGGCAGCAGCGTGAGGGCGGGGGAGACATGGGGAAAAAGAGGGCTGGCGGCGGCTTGCCAGACGTTGCTGACCGGATCGTAGAGCTCGGCAGAACCCGGATCCGTCGGGGGGCTTTCGCTCATAACGAAGACTTTGCCAGTGGAGAGCAACGTGGCGGAAAGGGTCTGGCGTGCGGTTAGCATGGAGGCGGCGGCGCTCCATGATCCCGTGACGGGATCAAACAACTCGACGCTGGCGAGGGCGGTGTTATTGGGCGGCCGGTATCCTCCCGCCACCAGCACTTTCCCGGCTGGAAGCAGCACTGCGGCGTG
>JAYUWQ010001055.1:0-2526 GCA_043753485.1 bacterium | reverse complement strand
GCGACGGCCTGGGTGACCGGTCCGGACGGGCGGAGATATTCCACGATGGCCCGCATGGAATACCACCCCATGTCGCCCAGGGCGGTCATCGGTTCCTGACGAGGGTTGAAGCGGATGTTGTCGCGGTCGGAGAAGGGGAAATAAAACGTGGTGTGGAGCGAGTGCGGGGTGCCGATCTTCGCCGGGAGGGCAGCCCGGATCAGGGCGGTGCGCGGGTGGTGGGAAAAGTGGGTGGCATCCATGAACAGCACCCCCCGGGCGGCGGCAGCATCGGTCATGCGGCGCAGGGAGGCCAGATCGAGGAACGGTTTGTCCACCAGCACGTGTTTGCCGGCCGCGATGGCGGCGAGGGCGATGGCTTCCTTGGCCACGGTGGGCGTGGCGATATACACCGCGCCGACATCCGCCCGGCGGAACAACTCTTCCGTGCCCTGCACGCCCGTGGCCCCGGGATGGTTGGCGGCAAAACGATCCGCATTTTCCTGACTCCGGCTCGATACCGCGGTCAGGGTGGCGTTGCCGGCCTTACGGATCGCCTCGGCGACCACTCCGGCGATCATGCCCGTGCCAACAATGCCGAAACCAAGAGGGGGTGTTTTCATCAGAAGAGGGGGTGAAACCGGCCGGAAAAGCCTGCTGACAGGGATAGCTGGTCCCGGTCAGGGCTGCAAGAATTCAAATTCCCCTGCCATGGGAACCACCGTGCCCTCATGCCAGCCGTCTCCTATCCTGCCACCACAGTCATGCCCGGCGATCATGACGACGGAACCCGCGGCCGGGCAGGTTCTTCTCATGGCGTTGGCGGCTTCAGACTGGGGGAATGCCCGGTGCCCTGCCAGAAGTCGGCGGGCATCTGCAGGTCCGGTTTGCCCATCCATCCGCGCTGCACCTCCACGTAATAGGACAACCCGTCCCCTGTCGGAGTGTACTGCACACTGGTCAGAGCGATCTGGTCCCATGCCCCCATGAATTTCAGATCACCCAACGTGGCGGGATACTTCCCATAGCGCACCTTGTGCAGCTCAATCAGGGCCACGGACGTTTTGAGGTGCTGGTCCCCGAACAGATGATCCGGCCCCCGCGTAATGCCGGAAGCCACCAGCAACCGGATCACCTAATAGCCGCAAACCCCTACCAGAACGACGACACCGAGAATGACGGTGAGCCGTTTCCGTTTCGAGGCGGCGCGCTTCGGCGCCGGGAGGGGAGGTGGAAGTGCCATGCGGGCCACGCTACCTAACCGGGATAAGGATTGCCATGCCAATTGTGGGTCGATCATCGGGGCTGGGCCCAATGATAACCATGGTCATTCGCCTTTGGTGGTCCAGTGATACTCATCTGGCATGAATAAGGTTCCATGCTACCTCGGTCAAGATGCGGCATGTGCTCTCACTCTCGACCCAAACAACACAAGCAGCCTCCTCTGTGTCGCCAAACTGAAGCTCAGGAGCAAGCTCCGAATGATACTTCTGGAACACTGAGTTGACCAGGGTGGCCCAACCGTAGCCGTCTGCGTCCAAGCTCATCCCCTCCAAGCGAGCGTTGCCGAACTCGAACTCGTCCCCAGATGGCTCAAACTCAATCTGCCATGACAGGTCAATGGGGCGACCCGCATAAACGACACCCTTCATGACGGAGAGCTTAATGGGTGAAAACGTAGCCTCGTCTTCCCATATGCCGTATGAATCCTGATCTATCAGCTCGGAAAGATTGGAAGGCATCGACCAAACTGGAAGCTGAGGGGGCATATCGTGTTAGATTTGGGTGAACGATCAGCTCACCGATGGAGGCCCCTGCGTGGCGCCCGAGTTGCCAGACGGCGTCGCGGGGCCGCCATTCAGTGAAGCGTCGGTGTTGGAATCAGAGGAAATCATGGAAGAAAGTAGAGAGTCCCAGCGGTTGTCCAGCCATGCCTTGTGCAGGTGGTTATTGGCGTCGGCGTCCGTATCGTGGATTGCGATGGTGGTGTCGGATCACGATGATCCGATTGCACTCAAGACGCTCCTCGAAAAGTATATGGTAGGGAAACTTCTTGAGATTACTCCTCCGCATTCCGCAGGGATCATAATGATGTCGCTCAGGATAGGTCTCGATGGAATCGATCGCATCATCAAGCTCGCCCCAAAATTGATCATGCAACTCCCTGGAAACAGCTTCATACTTCGCCGCAATCTCTCTGGCATCTTTCGCAGCCCCCGGGTGAATGATCAGTCGCTTCATCGGACCAGCTTACCTTCCGCAAAGCTTGCGGAATTCATCCCGCGAAACACCGACGACTTCTCCAGAGTCCAATTCGGCCGATCGATGCTCAACCTCCTCATCCTCAACCCAGTAGTGAGTGTCTTCAAGGCTGCCAAGAAGCAAAACCGCCAATTCAGCTCTTTCTGGCTTCGAGAGACTTACGGCGGATTCCCGGATCTGTGCGAATTCGCTCATGGGTCGAATCTACCTCAAGTGCGTGCCCATTCCAGTCCAAATCTTTGGCACAACTACCGATTCACCGACAGGATTGCAGGAGAGTGCTCA
>JAYUWQ010001054.1:0-2526 GCA_043753485.1 bacterium | reverse complement strand
CGGAATTGCGGCTTGAGGAATGGCGGGCCTTGTTTCCGATTGATCCGGTCAGCCAGGATACCGCCTGGGCGGTGCAGGCGGCAGGAAATCTCCTACAGCTGCGGCGCACCCTCGAGGAAGGGGCCCGGACCTTGGGGATGGCGGCGCTGGATCTCGGGCCGGGGCATCCGGAGCTGGGGCGCTGGGAAGCATTGGCGCGGCTGGAAAAGCTCGCGGCAGGACGTCTGGAATCGGCTGGCTGGCGGGATTCCACCTTGATCAGACTGGACGCCGCACGGCATCCAGTCCTGCCGGAAGGAGTGACCCGCGTCGTGCTGGCAGGCGTGCCGGACAGCATCCGGCTGGTGCGACTGGCGTTGGAACAGCTGCTCGAAATCAAGGCCGCCGAAATCGAGGTCATCATCCACGCGCCGGAGTCCGCCGCCGCTTCCTTCGATGCCTGGGGACGGCCGCTCCCCGGAGTTTGGATCCAGCGCGAAATCAAACTCCCCAAAGGCAATGACAGCATCACCCTGACCGCCCGGCCCGAAGACGCCGCCCACGCCCTGGTGCTGGCCCTCGCCAAAGCCGCCACCGCCCCCAACGCCCTCGCCATCGGATCCGCCGACCCCGAAGTCTCCGCGCCTCTGCGCCGTCATGCGGCGGCGGCCGGAATCGACGTCTTCGATCCCGAGGGCCTGCCTCTCCCCGAGCACGAGATTTCCTGGCTTCTGAAAACCCTGACACAGCTCCTGCGTTCCGGGACATGGTCGGCGGCCGGTCAGTTGCTGCGCCTGCCGGACGTGCTTGCCTCCGCCTGCCAAGCCGCCCGGACCACTCACCATCTGAAAGCCCTGGAGGAATGGGATGCCTTTCAAGGCGAACGTCTCCCTCAAAACCTGTCCCAGGCCGCCCCCTTGGCCGGGCATTGGGCGGCGGCCTTTCATGAGCACCATCAAAAGCACGCCGAATCCCCGGAAAACCTCAAGCCCCCGGTCCTCCCTGACATTATCGCCTGGCTGCGGCAGGAAATCGCCCAACTCAAAAATGGGCCGCTGCCGGAGACGCTGGCCGCTTTCCTCGAAACGCTCTACGGCGGCCGGAGCTTTGAAACCGCAGCCGGACGCCAGCGCTTCACCGATGCCCTCACGGCATGGCAGGACGCGCTCGAATCCGTGGAACGCGGAGCCGCCGCCTTCCTGCCGGGTTTACCCCCCGCCGACCGGCTGGAACTGGCCGGTTCGCTGCTCCGCGAGAAGCGCCTCTACGCCCCGCACGCCGATGCCGCCATCGCGCTCCACGGCTGGCTCGAACTGCCATGGCAGGATGCGCCTGACCTCCTGATCGCTGGAATGAACGAAGGCATGGTCCCGGACAGTTTGCAGGGCGACGCCTGGCTGCCCGACAGCGTGCGGGCTCTGCTGGATCTCAAAACCAACGACACCCGGCTCGCCCGCGACAGCTATCTGCTGACCACCATGATTGAGAGCCGCCGCTCCGGCGGCAGCATCCAACTGCTCGCCGGACGCCTGACTGCCGCTGGCGATCCTCTCAAACCGAGCCGCCTGCTGCTCCGTTGCCCGGCAGCGGACCTGCCCGGCCGCGCCGTGCGGCTCTTTCCGAAGGAGACCGCGGACGAATCCGCCCGCCCCCCCGCTCTGCCGTGGCATCGGGCGTGGATGCTCAACGTGCCCCCGCCGCGCCCGGATTCGAGGATTTTCCAACGCCTTAACGTCACCGCCTTCGGCGAATACCTGAAATGCCCCTTCCGTTTCTATCTGAAATACGTGCTGAAAATGGAACCGGTTGATGCCTCCGTGGCGGAACTGGATGCCCGCACCGTGGGGAATCTTTTTCACAACACGATGGAGGCCTTCCATCAACATCCGGAACTGCGCGACAGCGACAACGCCACCCGCATCGCGAAGTTTCTGCATGAAGCCTTTGAGAAGCAGGTCGAGGAAACCTACGGCACCGCCCTGACGGTTCCGGTGGTCATGCAGTTGGACGTGATCCGGAATTGCCTGACCAAAGCGGCCGGAATCCATGCTGCGGAAAGTGAAAAAGGGTGGCGGTTCAAGGAGGTGGAAATCGCGTTCCCAACTTTGGTGAGAATCCGCGGCACGGAAATCCGGGGCCGCATCGACCTCATCCAGCACCATCCGGAGCACGGCTACCGCATCCTGGACTACAAGACCTCGTCCACCGCCTCGAAGCCGGCGGACGCCCACCTGAAATCGCTCAAAAACAAGGCCAGCCAGGAGTCACTCCTCCTGGGACCCTGCGGCGGTTTTGCCACCCTCGATCACGGCGGGAAATTCCACGTCTGGCAAAATCTCCAACTGCCCATCTATGCCAAAATCATGGCGGATCACTACGATGTCAAAACGGTCGGGGTTGGCTATATCAACCTGCCCCGTGCCGTCAGCGAGGCCGGCTTGGAAATGTGGGAAGACCTTGATGACACCATCCTGCAATCTGCCTGGGCCTGCGCCGACGGGGTGGTCTCCAACATCCAACAAGGCATCTTCTGGCCGCCGGGACCCA
>JAYUWQ010001053.1:0-6305 GCA_043753485.1 bacterium | reverse complement strand
TCGTCAAAGGCCGTCTGCCGGGCGATGCCCGCAACCAGCAGGAATATGTTTACACCCCGCCGCCGGCGCCTCCCGCTGCGCTCAAGCATTACGGCCCGGCCCGGACGGGCCGCCCTGCCACGGCGACTGCCATGGCCAGCACGCGCCGCAGCAAATCCTGAGCGCAAATGGCGACGCGCCGCTTGACACCCGGGAATACGCGATTAGTCTCCGCTCCCTTTTTCAAGCTCACGAATTTCCAAAGCAATGGCCAACAACAAATCTGCCAAAAAGCGCAACCGCCAAACGGTCGCCCGCACCGCCCGTAACCGCTCCATCAAGAGCCGTGTCAAAAATGCCCGCAAGGCTGCCCTTGCCGCCATCCTGACGGGAGACAAGGACGTCATCGCCGCCAAGGTCGCGATCTACGCGTCCACCGCTGACAAGGCCGCAAACAAGAACGTCATCCACAAAAACGCCGCCAGCCGTTTCAAGGCCCGCATCGCAGCGGCTCTGGCCAAGGCCAGCGCCTGATTTCCGGTTCCCCTTTTTCCAGCGCATCTTCCTCCGGGAAGGTGCGCTTTTTTGTACCCGCAAGCCAAACGTGATGGAACTTGCCGGCAACTTGCCGCCTTCGGCCGGGCTTGGAACCCGGGCTTTCCAAGGGGAAAACCTTGGCGAGGCACGGCGGGGTCAAAGACCTCCGGGGGCACTGCGACTGTGAAAGATGTTGGCCCTTACACAGGAGAGGCCGGGTACCCTTGCGGATACCCGGCCTGAGCGCGGGGTGATTCGACTAGCCGGTTACTTCAACCGAGCCAGGACATCCTGCATGTTTGATTCTGCTGGAATGAGCGGTTCGTTTATTCCTTGTCGGATTTGACTTTGCTGATGCCATAAATGGTGGTCGTTCCACTGACTTCGTTCGCGACGATGAGAAGGGGTTGGTGAGTAGGGCTGTCCTCCTCGTTGATGAACAGCAGGCCTTCCGGACCGAGATCTCCCGCGGCCGCGCTATTCACTGGTTTGCTGAAGTCGCGGTTGTTCACATATTGCACGAATTGGGGTGCGGCCGGAGTGGTCACGTCATAGACTATGACCCCACCGACCCGCTCAAGTCCGATGAAAGCAAAGGTGCGGCCGAAGACTTTGCCCACGGCCACGCCTTCCGGTTCCGGCCCCTTGTCGTCGCTGCGGTCGTCGAACTTGTTGGCTTCGTGATTCGAGTTGAAGAAAAACTGGGGTGGATCCATTGCACCCACGGGCGCGACCGGTTGATGCAGGCCTGCCGTAATCTGCTCAAGCTGATCTCCACTGTCCCAGAGCAGGGCGCCTGAGGTCGAGCGGATGGAAAAGGAGCGGGCGCCGAAAGTATAGATCTCTTTGAAGATGCTGTTTCCTGCCGTGTCGCCCTGAGCTATGGTGGCCTTCAGGCGTCCGAGGTTCGAAGTCTTCTTCAGATCCGTGGCCACCGCCAGTGGGAATACGGAGGGATCCAGCGCCATGCTGCCCACGCGGGTCTCCTCCGAGTAGCCTGGCCAGTCGCGCGAATCCCCCTCATTGGCGGTTACCAGATAGGTTTCCTCGCCGATCTTGAACGAGGCGATAGCGTCGGGGAGATAAAATCCTTTGACCGGCCAGTTCTTGATATTGATCCTACCGGCATTCGCCACGGGGATGCCGTCGCGGTCGCTGGTGTCCATTTTATTGCTGGAGCCGAAGCCATTCATGGCCAGACTGTGATCCTTGACTCCCAGTCCGTTGACGGAGGTGACCGTCGCAGTGGAAATGTCAACAATCGCCAGGGCGTTGTTTTCCTGGAGGGTCACCCACGCCGTTTTTGAATCCTGGGAAATGGTGATATACTCCGGCTCCATGTTTTGGGCCACGGTGCTTTCGGGTCCGAAGACCCGGACGGCAGGCTTGGGGCCGGGGCCACTGCCATCGAAGAGTTCCGCACGGCTCAGCCCGTTGAAGGCGGTGAACCCCGCGGTGCGGGTGGTTGCCCGGGCCGCTCCCTGGGAAATATCAATGATGCTGATCGAACCTTCGGGGTCCTTGGCATAGTCAGGACTGGGCTCGCCTTCGTTTGCGGTCAAAACATAGTGACCGTCCGGAGTGAAGCAAATCATGTCAGGCAAGGCGCCCACTTCCACCGAAGCAATAAACTGGAGGTCCTGTCCGAAGAAAACGACCTTTCCCGGCTCTGTTTTGACGGCGGATTCCACGGCCACGGCGATCAGCCCATCCCGCACCGCCACGCTGTTGGCGACCGCGCCGTAGGGAGTCACGTCGATGGAAAGCTCATCGCGCAGGACCGGGGCCGCGGGATTGGCAATATCGACCACGTCGAGCTGGGCCGCCTGGGCATTGACGACCAGCAGCCGCTTGCTGCCGGCATCGTAGGCCACGATTTCCGCGGCGCTGGTGAGGAAGGATCCGGCAGCCACACTGCCCAGCGGGGCGAGACTGATGGAGGAGGGGGATTTGGCCTGCAGGGATCCCGCCGTGAGGGTGGTGAGGGAAAAAAGGCCCAGCAGATGGAGAGGTGGATGGATGCGATTCATAAGTCCCCACCAATTATATCCAACCACTGTACTTGATATGCTTCTATTGTGAAGGTTTCGTGACGGTGCCGTATCCCTCTCCGGCTTCCAAAAGTAAGGTTGAAGAGTCAGACAGATGGGCGGTGCTTTACCCCCCTGACTGAGGAAGGAGCGGGAGCAGGGTGGCCGCGAGGGCATCGATTTGTTCCGTGGTGTGGGTGGCGCTGAGGGTCAGGCGGAGGCGGGCTTTGCCCTTGGCGACGGTTGGATAGCGGATGGCCGGAAGGAGAAAACCGGCATCGAGGAGAAGGCCGCTGAGCCGGAGGGCTTCGGCTTCGTCGCCAATAGGAAGTGGGACGATGGCGCTGGAAGGTTCGGGGATGCGGCCTTCGAGAACCGAGGTCAGATAGGCGAGATTCGCCCAGAGGCGGGCGCGGCGATCCTCCCCGTAAGCGGTGGGGAGCCAGTGGCGGATGACCTCCTCGGTGGCATGGGCGAGGGCGGGCGGGGGAGCGGTACTGTAGATGAAGGACCGGGCGCGGTTGATCAGGAGGTCGATCAGGGAGGCGCTGCCGCAGAGGTAGCCCCCGGAGAGGCCTGCAGCCTTGCTGAAAGTGCCCATCTGAATGTCGATGCGGGCGGCGAGGCCGAGTTTGGCGGCGAGGCCGCGGCCCTGGGGGCCGAGGATCCCGAAGGCGTGAGCTTCATCCAGCAGGAGGAGGGCTCCGTAGGTTTCCTTGAGACGGATGATGTCCCAGAGATCAGCCCAGTCGCCATCCATGCTGAAGATGCTTTCAGTAACGACGAGGATGCGGCAGGCGGGGTTGGCTTTGGAACGGGCCCACTGCAGGAGATGCTCCAGTTTCCCGAGATGGTTGTGCGGGAAAATCCGGACGGTGGCTCCGCTGAGCCTGGCGGCATCAATCAGGCTGGCGTGGCTGAGCTTGTCCATGAGGATGAAATCCTCCGGACCGCAGAGGGCGGGGAGGGTGCCCATGGCGGCAGCGTAGCCGGAGGAAAAGGTGAGGGCGGCTTCCGTTTTTTTGAATGCGGCCAGGCTGCGCTCCAGTGCGGCATGCGGAGGGAGCGTGCCGCAGACGAGGCGGGAGGCGCCGGAGCCGGCTCCGTAGAGGTCCAGCCCCTGTTTGAAGGCGGCTCGGACGGGTTCGGCATTGGCCAGGCCGAGATAATCGTTGGATGAGAAATTCAGCAGGTCAGCGCCTCCTATCCTGACAAGCGGTGACTGTGGCGTCTCAAGGGAGCGCAGCTTCCGGTGCAGGGAGGCTGCGTGCAGGGGAGCGAGGTCCTCATCATAGCTGCGCATGGGGGGAGTGGGGGATGGTCCCGGATGGAATCAGGCACGCGCCGGGCACCGGCGTCCCGGAGTTTTGGTGATCGCTTCAGGCCAGCCCCAGCCCCCAGTTAAGCAGGGCGGCGGATTCCTTCCAGATATACTTGGAGGAACTGCCGAGGGAAATGCAGATGATGGTGCGGCCCCGGTAGTTGGCGCTGGAGACGAGGCACTTTCCGGCTAGGTTGGTGTAGCCGGTTTTCATGCCGATGCAGTGGGGCAGGTAGAAGGGGGAGTTGGGGCGCAGCAGGTGGTTGGTGGTGGTGAGCTTTTTGACGCGGCCGTCCGGACGGGCGACACTGAGTTCATGCCGTCCGACGATGCCCCGGAGCGTGCTATTATAAAGTACGGCACGGGCGATGCGGGACAAGTCCCGGGCCGTGGAATATTGGCCTTCGGCCGGCAGTCCGCTGGCATTTTTGAACTGCGAATTCTTCATGCCGAGTTGCTGGGCCCGGCGGGTCATCCAGACCGCAAAGGCAGGTTCGCTGCCGGCACAGGTGCGGGCGACACAGCGGGCGGCATCGTTGCAGCTTTCGATCAGCATCGCCTGGAGCAAGGATTTCAGCGGATAATGTTCTCCTTCCTTGAGGTACATTTTGTGGGGCTCGGCGGCGGCATCGAAGGCGGAGACAGTGGCGGTTTTGTCGAGCGCGGTACTCTCGACGCAGACCAGGGCGCTGACCAGTTTTTGGGTGCTGGCGACGGCACGGCGCTCGTCGGCATTGCGTTCAAAGAGAATCTGGCCGCCGACGGCATCCAGCACGATGCAGGCCTTGGCAGAGGTCGGGGGAGGTTTGGGCAGGCCTGACTGGGCCAACGCCCGGGGCAGGAAGGCGGCGGTGGGCAGGGTCAGGGCGGCGTTTCGGAGGAGCGTGCGTCGCTTCATGGGGGCGTGGATTTCCTTGGGGGAGTGGGTTTTTTGACGGAGGGCTGGCGGGCAGAAGCCGGGGGCGGGGACGCCGGCATGGCGCGGGGTGGCTTGGCAGGAGCAGTTTCCTTGCTGGAAGCGCCGCCGGCTGGGGCAGCGGAGGACTCATCTTCGGAAACTTCCAACTCCTCGACCGCCGATTCCCCGCGGATTTGTTGCTCCACGATTTCATCCGGAGCGGCTCCCAGCGACCGGGCCTTCCGGTAGTGCCGTCCCGCCATTTCCAGGGAGGGAGGCTTTCGCTCAAGATACATCACAGCGAGGTTGAAATGGGCTTCGGTGTAGTCCGGATCCAGATCGAGAGCTTTTTGCAGTTCGACCTCGGCTCCGTTGGTCCAGCCGATGCGTTTGAGAATGATGGCGAGGGAGTTGTGGGCGCGCGGGTCCGCGGGGTTTTCAGCCACGCCGCGGGTCGTGGCCGAAACGGCCATCATGGGAGCCTTCAGTTCCAAATAAACCTGGCCAAGGGTGAGCCATGAATCGGCCAGGTCCGGTTTGAGCGTGGTGGCTTTCTCCAGCGATCCCCGGGCGGCTTCATGTTCGGCCAGTTGATATTGGACTTTGCCAAGATTGGAAAGGGCAGCGGCGTTTTCCGGTTCCAGCCGGAGCACGGCCTCCCAGGAACTGCGGGCGGACTTCCACTGCTGGGCACGCATGGCGGCGATAGCGCGCTGCACATGTGGGGCGGTAGCGAGGGATGGCAGGGGCGCTGAGGTGGTGGCTTCCTGACAAAAAGCAGCATGGGGCAGCAGCATTACAGCCGTGGCGGTCACCAGTGGAAAAAATCGGGTCACGGAAACAGGGGGAGGGGAAATCAAATTGGAAGCGGTGCTTAAGTCAGTTGCGGATCAGGTTCAATTGAGGATTGGGGAACCAGCCGCGCCGTGGGGGGAGGGCAGGGGGTGGGCGCCGGAGACTCCGCCAGGCGGGGGGCAGGGAGCGAAAGAGTATTTTTGCCCGGCCAGGAATGTCCCGCCTGGAAGGCTGATGAACCAGACGGCCGTCAGATGCCTTTGCCCTGCAGGATGTTGCCCAGCACGGTGGAGACGTCCATGCCTTTGAATTTTTCAGCCAATTCCCCCGCCTTGGCGGAAATGGCGGTGCCGTATTGGGTTTGCAGGCTTTTAGCCTTTTCGAGGAGGCTGGTGAACTCCGCTTTGAGAATGGAGAGGTCCATTTTGCGGCCTTCGGCGTAGTAGCGGTTGGCCACCGTCCCCAGAGCATAAGTGGTGGCAAACGTCAGGGCCGTTCCGGCCACTCCGCCCGTGATTCCCGCCGCCGCTTGGCCGGTCTTTCCGGCCACGCCGCCCACCACGCCCGAAAACAGGCGGCGCAGGCCCGCCTCGAGCACCTGGGAAACCGCGCCAATGCCCAGGGTGGCCGCGAAATCCTGCAGGCTGGCGCGGTCGAGGGCCACGCCATGCCGCTGACCAATATCATGGACCATCTTCATTTGAGTGGGCACAATGGCCAGCGACCCTGCCGTTTGCGGCAGCAG
>JAYUWQ010001052.1:0-2530 GCA_043753485.1 bacterium | reverse complement strand
GCAGATGCTCCAGCGCAAATCGGCTGGAATCTCTGGGGCGATTCCGTCACGCCGGGGCCGCCCTGGTCATGCCGTGGAGGCAGTCCGGCTGGGCTTGCTGCGGGAGCGAAGGGGGCTTAGCTTCACCAACCTCCAGCTTTTCCTGCCCCGTGAAAAACGTCCTGATCGCTGCCCTCGCTATCGCTTTGCTGGCCAGCCTGCTGTTTCCCAGAAGGACCGGGGTAGCCGGAAAAGTCCCTCAGCAGGAGGAACCTGTCATGGCAGCACCTCCGGAGCTGGTTTCACGCTATGCGCCGGTGCAGACTGCGTTAAGTGAGGCGGCCACGACGCCCGGGCTGCAGGGAGCGGCACTGGGGTTTTGTTTGATCGATGGCGGAGGCAAGGTGGTGGTGGATCTGAATGCGGAGACCGCTTTCATTCCGGCTTCCACCCTGAAGACGGTGACCACCGCGACGGCCCTGCAACGGTTGGGGCCGGACTTCCGCTTTGCGACGCGACTGCGGGGCACCGCACCAATCGTGGATGGGGTTTTGGATGGCGATATTCTGATCATCGGTGAGGCGGATCCCTTGTTGGGATTGGCAGATTTAAGAAGCTGGGCCGTGACCTTGAAGGACCAGGGTCTGAAGGAAGTGAGCGGCCGGATCGTGGGGGACGGCCGTTTTTTCCATGGATCCCTTTTCGATGACTTCTGGAACTGGGGCGATATTGGAAATGGCTATGGCAGTGCGGTTAGTGGGCTGAATCTGGAGCACAACCGTTTCACAGTCACGTTCCGCGGGGCGGAGGCGGAGGGGGAACCTCCTCTGGTTTCCAGCATCGTGCCGGAGGTGCCGGCAGTCATCATGGTCAGCGAAGTCACCACAGGCCCGGCAGGATCTCCTGACAATGTAGTGATTTACGGGGGAGAAAAAACCGGACGGGTCACGATGCGGGGCACCGTGCCGGCCGCCCCGGAAACCGTCATCACCGGCGCCGTTCCGGACCCGGAACTCTTTGCCGCCTACCACTTCCGGCAGGCCCTGCTGGAGGCAGGGATCGCGGTGCAGGGTCCCGCCGCTGGCCTGACGGCGCTGGAGGAGGACCCTCTGCCTTGCTGCAGTGAATTGCTGGAGCATCAATCGCCGCCCCTGCTGCAACTCATCACCAGCATCCACGCCACCTCCGACAATCACGAAACCGAATGCCTCTTCCGCAAGATGGGCCTGCTGGCGGGGCAGGCTCCTGACCAGGTGATCCGGGAGCATTGGAAAGCACAGGGTCTCGATTTCATCGGTCTGCGCATGGAGGACGGCTGCGGTCTCGCCCGGGCCGATCACATCCGGCCGCTGGATCTTGCCCGGCTGCAATTCCTCGCCGCGGAAGGCCCGCACGGCACCGCCTGGCAGGGTTCCCTGCTGTCTGATGGTCCAGTGCGCAGCAAGGGTGGCGCCATGTCCAGCATCCGGTCCTATACCGGTTATATCACTTCAGGGGGAGGCGAAGTCTTTTGTTTTTCCCTGATGGTGAACCACTACACCGGCAGCCAGGCGGTGGCCGGACTCGGACGGTCGTTGATTGGAATAGTCAGCGGGTTGTGACGAAGCTTGGACCGGATGGATATCCTTGCTAATGGAGCCCAAATCCAAATCAGACCAAAAACACCCACCCGATTCCGAGGATCCAGGCTGATACCACAAAAGCGGCATGCCGGAGTCTGGTCTTCAAGGGACAGGAACGGTCAAACAGACCTGCCACAGCAAGGGCAGGAACCAACAACAGGCTCGCCAAAGCCATGCATCCGCTGATCAAGCTGATCAACCAAAAGACCGCAGAGTCCGTAGGCCCCAAACAAATCATTAGAGGCAAACCAGCAATGACAAAAATGCAGAGCACCGCCAAGCCCACCGGCCCCCTTCGATAGCCTCCTTCGTAAACCAAGGCCGCCATCCCACAGGCCAGGCTGCCCAGACCGGCCAGGACAATGACCTGAGGTTGCGCAAGGAGATCAAACATTCCGATAGGTTTGGAGTAGGGCCATCATCCAGAAGGTCAATTGCTTCGGCGATGCTTCGACCTCCCCGATTTCTTTCCACGTGAACCCGGTCCGCAGCGCCGTTTTGGCAAACCCCCGATTTGCCCAAAACGAATCGAGGGGCACATAATCCGCCGGGCGGGCAGGATGATCCGCCGGGCGGTCCACCGCGCAGAAAGCAACGTGCCGGATGCCGGGGAGGCTGCGGGCATAACGTTCGCGTTCCTCGAAAAACCTCACCCCCAGACCGCGCCCGCGCCAGTCGGGAAGGATCACGCTTTCACCGAAATAGAAGACGGTGGCAGGGTCGATTCCCGCAGCGGGAAACGGGGCCTTCACTTCCTCCGTTTCGGCCTGGAGGGGAATGCCGGTGGAGATGCCGATGACTGCTCCCCCCGTCTTGGCGACGACAAAGAGGCTGTCCGGGTGCCGGCTGTAGGTCAGCAGATAGTTGCGCTCGTAGCTGTCGTCTCCTTCGTACAGATAGGGCCATTCCCGGAAAACGGCGATCCGCAG
>JAYUWQ010001051.1:0-6315 GCA_043753485.1 bacterium | reverse complement strand
GTGGAGCGGGCAGCGGGAATCGAACCCGCCTGGCCAGCTTGGAAGGCTGGAACTTTACCACTAAGCTATGCCCGCAGAAGCCGCCACAGGTGACACTAGTATAAGAATTATCAGAACTTCAGCAAGCATTATTTCTTAGAATGCTTAATAAAATCCGAGCTTTTCAGTGCCTGACGCATTGCCATTAACGCACATCGAACGCGTCGCGCAAGGCGTCTCCTAAAAAATTCAGCGCCAGCAAGGTCAGACCCATGGCCACGGCCGGGGTGATCAACAACCACCAGCGGGAAATCAACGGATTCACCGCCCCCGCCCCTTCCTTCAACAAGGTCCCCCAACTCGACGCCGGCTCTTCGATGCCGAGCCCCAGAAAACTCAGAAAACTCTCGTCTAGCACCACCACCGGCACTGTCAGCGTGAGATAAGTCAAAATGACGGTCCACAGATTCGGCAACAGGTGGCGGATCATGATTTTCCACTGCGACTGCCCCAAAACGCGGGCCGCCGCGATGAATTGCTGCTCCTTCAGCACCAACACCTGGCCGCGGACGATCCGCGCCATCGTCAGCCACTCAATAAAGCCGAGGCAGAAGATCAGAATAATGGTCCGCTGATACGGAATCGCCCCGTCCACCCAGGCCTTGATGGTCATCCAGTTCCGCGCATCGGCGGCCGCACGGGCATCGTTGATCCACAGACTGAGCGGTCCTGTAAGGGCACTGATCAGAATCAGCACAAACAGCACGCGGGGATTGGCATAGAGCACATCGACCAAGCGCATGAGGAAGCTGTCCACTTTCCCCCCGTAAAATCCCGCCGTCATCCCCACCAGCGTCCCGATAAACAAACTCACTGCCGCCGCGCACAAACCCACCACCAGCGAAACCCTCCCCCCGGAAAGCACCCGGTAAAGCACATCGCGGCCACTCGCATCCGTCCCCAGCCAGGCCTGATACAGCGCTCCGTCTGCGGTGGTGACCTGCGTTCCGGGAGGACTGAAGGTGGCGGCGCTCGTCATATTCCTGGCCGGTTCCATCAACGGCGGTGCGATAAAACATGCCAGCGCTGACAACACCAGGACGGTCAGCGAGAGCATGGCCATCCGGTCCAACTTCAGCCGCTCCCAGCCGGTCAGCGGGTCGGAAGCGGCACGCCCGGGGGCAGCGATGGAGAGGGCGGCGCTACTCATACAATTTGATGCGGCGGTCCAGCACGCAGTAGATCACATCCACGAAGAAATTCAGCACCACCAGCAGCACGCAATACACGGCGACCGCCCCCATCAGGAGAAAGCCGTCCTTGTTCAGGATGGAGTTCACAAAATGCTGTCCGGCCCCCGGAATCCCAAAAATACTTTCCACCACCACGCTGCCCGTCAGGAGCCCGGCCGCCAGCGGTCCGAGGTAACTCACCACCGGCAGCACCGCCACCTTCAGGGCGTGTTTGAAGATCACCTGCCGCTCCGCCAGGCCCTTCGCGCGCGCCGTCCGGATGAAATCTGCGCCCAGCACCTCCACCATACTGTTCCGCATCAGCCGCGCCACATAGGCCCCGTAAGGAATCGCCAGACACACCGCGGGCAGCACCACATGTTTCAAACTGGTCCACCCTCCCACCGGAAACCAACCCAGCGTCAGGGCAAATCCCATCACCAGCAGCGGTCCCGTCACAAAAGTCGGCAGCGAAATTGCCAGCAGCGCTCCTGTCATGGCCAACCGGTCCGGCCAGCCATTTTTCCGCGCCGCCGCCAGCGCTCCCACCATGATGCCTCCCGTCGCCGCCAGGACAAATGCCACGCCCCCCAGGGCAAAACTCACTGGCAGACTCTGCCGGAGGATCTCCGCTACCGTGAAATTCTTCGACTTCATGGACTCCCGGAAATCCCCCCGCAAGGCATCCCCCCACCAGCGGGCCACCTGCCAACGGAGCGGGCCGTCCAACTTATACTGCACCTCCTTGGCGTGAATCTGGTCGGCAGACAAATCCCGTTCAAAGGAAAATGGCCCGCCGGGGGAGGTGCGGAAGAGGACAAACGTCAGCGTCAACACCGCCGCCAGCACTGCCAGCAGGCTGAGGAAGCGTGAAATTAAAAAGCGGCCCATGTTCCCCGATGCCATCCATCCTCCCCTGCCCCCGGGCAAGAAGGAATCGGCTACGGTGCCACATATTCCGCCAGCACCCGGGCGAAAAGGTGGCCTCCGGGGTCCAGTGGGATGCGGATGATGGTACTCCCGGGGGACAGCCGCCCACGAAGCGTGGTCGTGGAAGAGGTGGAGGATTTAAAACCCTGCCATCGTTCCAGATCCGGTGAGATTTCTGTCGTGTAGCGCACGTCCGGCTTGGGCGGCCCAAAGGTCAGCGCCAGTTCAGACCCGCCAGCACTCCGGTCCGTGCCAGGCAAACCAATGACCGCTCCGCCGGTGCCTGAGGAACGCTCCAGGCTGACCTGCGGCAGCCGCCCCTGATCCGCCGTGTAGGGTTGGCCGCCGAAAGCATATTCCATAAAATGCCCGAGCCCGTCGCCGTCCGGATCCGCCACGTCAAAACCACCCGCTTCCAGATCGTCGTTGCTGTACCCGTGATTTTTCAACAACGATTTCCACGCGGCATACCCTTTCAACGGGCTGAGCAGCGCGGTTTCGCTGTCCTCCCGGGTGCCGCCCACCACATTCACGCGGACCCGCACCCAGACGGCAAGCGGCTGCGTGGTCCCTGCGGGAAGCTGGATGCTTTGGATCGAAGCCGTGCCCCCGGAAACCGGATTGGAAGTGTCGCCGCTGTTTCCAAAATACCACTGATACCCCTTCAGCGCAGTGCTGAATGGCACCACCCGGAAGACCGCGGACTGCCCCGGAGCCACCGCTTTGTCCTCCGGCTGGGTTTCGATCAGCGGGGACTCGTCATCCACCACCGTGACCAAATGACTGGTCCGCACGCCGGCAAAGGCGGGGTCGGTTTCCGCACTGGAAATCCGGTGGGTGAGCCCCGCCAATTTTTCGCCCTCCACCTCCACATCATCCACGGCGGAAAGCAGGACGTTGACGGGCGTGGACCAGTTGAAAGACGTGAAAATGATAGCGGAACGCGAGGTCGCCAACTGCTCCCCGGGATCAATCTCCACCGTCACCGGACTGATAGGCGCCTGGTCCAGGCGTACTGTGTAAAGTGCGTTGAACGCCGCGCCTTCCGTCACGCGGGAGGAAACGTTATTCAAAATCAGGCGCCCGGGATTGAAGAGCCCGCCCGCGATGAGTTTGACATTATCGATCGTCCAGCCACCGGCCCGGAATTCGCCGTTTGTTTTCCCCATCCCGAACCGGAATTTCAAGCCCGTAGCGTTGTCGGCGATGGCGGCCGGCAGCTCGATCTCCTGCTTTGTCCAATCCCCATCGAAAATGCCATCGTCCTCCGGGTTCCGCCAGACCGTGATCCACGAATTGCCATCGCGGCTGGCCTGCACGAGCACGTCATCTCCGGCCTCAATGCTCAGCGAGCGTTGGAATTGCAGGAAAATCCGGCTGTATCCCGAAACATTGATGGCCGGGGAAGTGGCATAGCGCACCGTTGTCAGGTTGTGCTCGTAAAGCGCTGCATCCCCGCTCCCGAGTCGGTAACCCAGCACGTTGTTCCCCTGTAAGCCGATGCCGGATCGTGCCAATAACCGCCCGTGCCCTGGGATTCACCGAAAGATCAGTGATCTCCTCCGCATCGAGCTGCTCCTCGCAGGCCAGCGTACCGATACCGGCCAACCCTCCGCCGCCACTGCCATCGCCCGTCGGGTGCTCAGCGAAGCCAAAACCAAACTCCCGGACGATCTCGAACTCCAGGCCCGGGCCCATTGGCAGCTTTCCCGCGCCGCCCGCACGGCGGGCGATCAGGCCAGCTGGGATCAACATCTGCGCCGCCGTCTCGAACTCGTGAGCCAAGCCAAGGGAATTATCCCCGCCGTAATCCTCGAAGCCCGGTTCGATGTGCTGAGGGCAGACTACCTTGCCGGGAAAAACCGCCCCGAAACCCTCCTCGCCCTGGATCAGCTGCTCACCGAATACCGTGGCCGGACCGGCCCCAACCACCAAACCTACCTCGCCTTCCGGGCCGATGTCGCCGCCCTCCTCGCCCAAACCGGCAACCCCGCGGCCGCCACCTCTCGCTACGAGGCCCTGATCCGAGACGCTCCGGACTCCCCTGTCCGATCCCACTGGGAAGAGTCCCTTCAGGCACTTCGTTAAGCCCCCTTTCCTGCACGATGCTCCCGCGCTGAAAGACAACCTGCGGCCTGCCCGTTCACGCCGGAGCGCTTCCATCCCGGCATGTCTTTCTCCCCCTCCATTCTGATCGCCCCTTTGCTGATGGCGCTCCTCCGGCCTGCCTTGGCGGCAGACGCTGCAGCCCTGTGGGCCGGGAAGGTGCAGCCGCTCTTTGATTTGCAGTGCGCCAAATGCCATGGCCCCATTGAGCAGAAGGGGGGACTGGAACTGGACACCCCGGCCGCCGTCCTGAAAGGCGGGGACGAAGGTCCGGCGGTCGTTCCAGGCAAACCGGAGGAAAGCCGTCTCTATCAACAGCTCGCCGCGGACGCAGATCCCCACATGCCGCCCAAAAAGCAGCTTTCGGACGCGGAACGCGCCCTGATTCACGAATGGATCACCGCGCTGGCCACCGCCCCCGCAGAACCTGCCGCCGAGGCGCCCGCCAGCCCCCGGACGTTTGCCTCAGTGACCTTGGCAGTGGACACCTTCCTGACCGAAAGCTGGACCCAACGGGGACTGACTCCGGCCCACGCCGTGGACGACTCCACCTGGGCGCGGCGCGTCACGCTGGATCTCGCCGGGCGCATCCCCACGGCCGCCGAACTGGCTGAGTTCCGTCAAACCCCGGTCGAAGCGCGCCGCCCGGCCCTCGTGGACCGTTTGCTGGCATCCAACGATTATCCGGTGCGGATGCGCGAGTTGTGGGACGCCTTCCTGATGGGACGCGGCAAACGGGACAGCACCGAGGAGCGCCGCCGCAAAAACGGCTGGTGGACCTTCCTCGAACACAATTTCCGGGACAACCGCCCATGGAATGAAACGGTACGCGATTTGCTGGCGGCCCGCCCGGAAGACAAGCCGGAAACCAAAGGCGCGTCGTGGTTTCTCTACGAGCGCCGCAACGAACACCAGCAGATCGCCGAAGCCGTCGCTCCCCTCATTTACGGCACGAAGATCGATTGCGCCCAGTGCCACGACCACCCTCTGGCCCGCGAAATCAAACAGGGCCACTACTGGGGCCTGGTCGCCGCCTTCAACCGCAGCAAGAACGTGGAAGGCACCAGTAGCGTGGGCGAGTCCGCGGTCGGAGGCTTCATCAATTTCACGAACCTGCACAAGGAATCGCAACCCGCCACCGTCACCCTCCTGACCGGACACACCGTGCCGGAAATCTGGCCCGCCGGCGACCAGAAGGAATCGGATAGCGATGACAAATACGTGGATGCCAAGGCCAAGGTACGCGTGCCCATATTCTCCCGCCGCGAAGCGTTGGCCGATGCCGCGACGCATGACAATCCGCTGCTGGCCCGCGCTTTTGTGAACCGCCTGTGGGCCGCACTGCTGGGCCGGGGCATCGTGCATCCGGTGGACGAAATGACCGCGCGCAATCCGCCCAGCCATCCAGCATTGCTCGACTGGCTGGCGAAGGATTTTGCGGCCAACCGCTATGACATCCGCCGCCTCGTGCGCGGCCTCGTGCTGAGCCGCGCCTATGCCCTGGGACCTGCCGCCGCCGCACCGCCGGAAGCCTTCGCCGGAGCGCTGGAACGCCCGCTCACCGCTGAACAGATCACCCGCTCCTGGCGCATCGCCTCCGGCCTGCCGGCGGACGACGATGCCCTGCGCCGCGCCACCATCACGGCGCTGCCCGATGTCCTGCCGCAGAACTACAATGCGACCTTTCAGCAGGCGCAGTTCCTCACCAATTCGCCCGTCCTCGCGGATCTGCTGAAACCCGCCGGAGACAACACGGCCTCACGTCTCGCCGCCTTGCCGGACGCTTCCGCGAAAGCCCGTGAAGCCTTCCTCGCCGTTTACGGCCGCCCGCCGGATGCTGCCGAAGCGGCTTCCTCCGAAGCCTTCCTGACGGCCCGTCCGGATGATGCCGCCGGCGCGATCCGCGATCTGCTGTGGGCGCTGATGACCAGCGCGGAATTCCTGACTGTCCCTTGAAGATGAAACCCGATTCCCCCTCTCTCATCCCCGGACAGTGCGCCACCAATGAGCACCAGATCCACCGCCGCCTGTTCCTCAAAGGCCTCGGCGGCGGAGCCTTGGCCAGTGC
>JAYUWQ010001050.1:0-2535 GCA_043753485.1 bacterium | reverse complement strand
CCCAGGCCTTGATCATGTCGAGGTATTTGACGGCTTTATGGCCGTAATAAACGTGGACAAGATCCGGTTGATGTCCACGCAGCAGGGCCGGGAGATTGTAAGGATGGTATTCCGGCGCGGTGGTGATGCAGCGGGGAGGGGGCCATTGCTTGATGATGTGTTTATACCAGAAGCGCAGGATGAAGTTTCCTTTGGGCCGGGGGCGCACCTGCCGCTCCATCAGCACGACCGGCTCGAAGGGGAAACGCTCAGGGTGCTGAAGGGTTTCGGTGTAAACCGTATTTTGATAGCGGCGGAGGTTGACGACCTGACGGTAGAGACTCTGCATCTCCGGCTTCAACCAAGTCCCGCAAAGACTGACCAGCCGGGGCAGGGCGGGAGGGGCGGGGGCGGCCGGCTGGAGATCAGGCATCGGGGAGTGGGACAAAATCGGAGGCTGAAAACTCGTTCATCATCAGGGCTTCTTCCACAGATAAAGCCAGCGTTCGCTGACTGCTTTGCCTTCGGCGTCCTGAAGTTCACAAGTAAGGTCGATGTCGCGTAGATCGGCAGGCGGTTCCAGCACAAAAAAGGCCCGCAGCACCTGGGGCATGTGGACTTCAGGATTGCGTCCCATTTCGAGGGGGAGGCTGTCCACATTGGCCATGCTGAGATCGGTGATGTCGGCGTGGACGACTTTGATGGCCGGATTGCTGGTGGTGATGACGGGCTTGAATCCCTTGATATCGTCCCACTTGGGCTCGCCCACTTTTTTTTCCGGATGAATCGGTTTGGCAAAATCGATCGTGAAGAGCAGTTGCTCCGGGCGCTGGACGGGGTGGCCGTAGCGGGTGTCCTTCACCGCAAACAGGCCGGATGGGGCGGGATCCCGCTGCCAGACCAGACGGTATTTGAAACGATAGGGTTTGCCCACTTCGGGCTTGGGTTCCGGTTCCCAGACGAGGATGATGTTGTCATTGGTCTCATCGGCCGTGGGCATCTCAATGAGGTGGAGCTGGCCTTTGTCAAAGCCTTCCACGGGCTCCACCCGGACGCTGGGGCGGTCGTGGTAATGGGCTTCAACATCCTGGTAGGAAGGGAAGGCGCGGTCGCGCTGGAGGAGGGACCAGGACTGGGGTTTTTCCAGGGTGAAGACGCAGTGGCGGAACTGGTCAGGGGTGTGGTCGAGCGGACGGAAGTGTTTCGCTCCGGTGGCCAGTTCCATCAGGAGGCCGTCGCTGTCGTGGACCTCAGGGCGGAAGTCGTAGGCACGGGGATGGGTGAGTTCACCGAACCAGAACATGCTGGAGAAGGGAGCGAGGCCGAGCTGTTGCACCGGCTGGCGGAGGGTGATTTCCGCTTCGATCTCCATCACCGTTTCCACGCCGGGCGTCACATTGAATTGATAGGCCCCGGAAACGCTGGGGCCGTCGAGGAGCGCCCACGTGGTGAGGGTTTTGGTGCCGGCTTCCGGGGTTTTCAGCCAGAAGTTCTGGAAGTCAGGGAATTCTTCCGGCACGCCGGGGAGGCCGCTGTTCAGGGAGAGGCCGCGGGCGGATAGGCCATAGGGCGATTTTGCCGGAATACTGCGGAAATAGCTGGCTCCGAGGAAGACGAGAAACTCGTCCATGTAGTCGGCGGAGTTGAGCTGGGTGCGGGCGCGCCAGCCGGCGTAGCCGGGAGGGGTCGGGATGCCGTTGGGAACCTGCTGTTTCCCGTAATCAAAGAGGCTGCGGTCGAAGAAGAGCGGTTTGGCCAAGGCACCATCGACCTCGTAGAGTTTGACGGATTTTTTGGCGGTCCAGCCGGGGTGGAAAAAATCGACCGAAAAGGGCCTTTTGTCGACGGACCAGAGACCTTCCTCCATTTTGAATCGGATGTCGCGGTGCTGGTCGTAGGTCAGGTTTTTCCAGTAATCGGCCAAGTCATCCGCGGGGGCGGCATAGGGCACCGCCGCGCGCTCGCGGGCCATGGTGCGGACGGTTTCAAAGGAAAACTCTTGAGCGATGGCAGCGGTGGAGCAGGCAAGAGCAACGGCGGCGGAAAGGAGGGCGCGGGTCATGGACGGAGCGGAATCGATACGAAACCGCGATGCTTAAGCGATTCAGTACACGATGCAATTGCGTTCCCAACCTCCCGGGGGCCGCATCCGGGTGATTCCGGGTCACGATTCAGAGGATGCCCGGGCCTCGCGCCAGAGGGTCGAAGCCGCGTGGCGGTGATCGACGCAGAGTTTTTTGAAAATGCGGTCGAGGTGATTTTTCACGGTGTGGGGACTGATTCCGAGGATAATACTGATTTCCTCATTGGATTTCCCGTCGCTGAGCCAATCCATCACCTCGCGCTCGCGGCGGGAAAGGAGTTCGGAAGGGGTGGGGGCCGTTTCGTCCTCAAGCAGCAACAAGGCAGCGCCGAGGCGCCGGGACCGCACCAGCCGCACCCGGACCGGGCGTGGACCGTGTTGGAGAATGATCTCCGGGTGGGGCCGCCGGGCGTTTGGTTTTCCCTTGTCGTCAAAAAGGGCGGCCAGCACCGGTGGCAGCTCTTGCCAGGAGG
>JAYUWQ010001049.1:0-6358 GCA_043753485.1 bacterium | reverse complement strand
AATTCCCCGCGAAGAACGCCGCCGAGGATGGCTTCCCGGCACTGGCCCCCGTCAAATCCTTTCCGCCGAATGGTTACGGCCTCTACGACATGGCGGGCAATGCCTGGGAGTGGACCGCCGACTGGTATGACAGCGGTTATTACGCCCACAGTCCGGAGTACAACCCCAAAGGCCCGGCCCCATCCGCCGACAATCACCAGGGCCAGCCCAGCAAGTTGATGCGCGGCGGCTCGTGGCTGTGCCATGATTGTTATTGCGAAGGATACCGCCCCTCCGCCCGCCAGTTCACCACGCCGGACACCGCGTCAAACCATCTTGGCTTCCGTTGTGTGAAGTGAGGAAAACCGGGCCGCCGAAAGCCGTCAGGGCACCCCTGCCACGGAGCCGGGACGATAACGGAAAACCTGGCGGGTGTAGGGGCCGTCCATGCCGGGGAGGGTCGCGACGGATTTGAACAGCACCGGATTCCGGATCAGCGCCATCACTTTGGGCCGCACGGAATCCGCAAACTCAGGCGAACCGAAATGCACGAAAAGCGGTTTCTGTTTGGCGTCGGCTTCGGCAAGGTATTTCCTGAATTGGTCAGGATCATCGGACGGCAGAGGCAGCACCGCCGGATCATAAGCGCGGGTGGTCATGACAAGGTCGATGGTCATGACCTCATCAATCCGCGGGTCGGAGGCCAGGCTGACCGGCCGGGTGAGTTTGGTGCCTTCGCGCATTTGTTCGATGGGGTGTTCCCGCAATAACCGGACGGCTCTGGCGTTGTGCATGACGAGGAAACCCAACGACAAAACAAGGATCAGCCCCGATTGCCGGATCGGCAGGAAAAGCATTCCCGAAGCCACCAAAACCAAGCCCGCCAAGGCCGGGAACAAATACCAGGCGTAGATGAATCCTCCCGTTACCTGGGACTGCAAAACAAACAGTGGCGCGTGCAGGAGAAGAGCCGGCAGCATCCAACGGGAAATTCCGCCCTTCGCCCACCAGCCCGCTGCTCCCAATACCATCGCGGAAACCATCAGCAAAACGCCGGTCTCCCTGAACCAGGGGACCGCCGCCTGTTCCCACGACCAGCATAAGGCATTCCCCTCGTCCCAAGGCCGCCACGGCATGCCGGTGAAGAGCCATGCCGCCGCATCGGGATACCACGCCAGCGGCATGGGCCCCTGCATGCGCGGCGACTTCAGGTAGAACAGCAAGGGCTGCACCAGCGGCAGCATCAACAGGGTGCAAAGCACCGCGCCGAAGGCACAAGCGGTGAACCAACGGCCCGCCTGACCCTGGCGCCACGCCCGCGATGGGCCCTTGAGAAAAAGGATCAGGCCTGCCGCGGAGACATTCAGCGCCACCAGGAGATGGAGGGCCCCGGGATAAGACCACAAAATCAAAAATTGGGCCAATCCATAACCGGTCCACCACCGCCACTTGCCTGTTTGTCCCGCCCGGATCAGGCAGCCCAGCGCCAGCGGGGTGAAGAGCAGCAAGAATCCATAGCCCCGCGATTCCACGCCATAACGGACAAACCACGGATGCACCGCCATCAGCACTACCGCTAGGCCGCCCACCGCCGGTTTCCCCAGCAACCAACCCAGCCATGCAAGGGCCGCCAGTCCCAGCAGACCGGCCACAAATACCGGCAGCCGCATGGCCCGTTCATCAAAATAAAATCCTTCAGGACGGGTCAGATCCCGCGCGAAGGCGGTGTGGCTGAGGCGCGACAGCACGCTGTTCAACGGATGGTTGTTGGGATCACGATAACGGAAAACTGTCTCCAGCCACGACATCCCGTCGAATTCCAGCTTCCCCTCCTTGTTCCGTTCGAACTGGCCCACCGCACTTTTGCGCAGAGTGGCATCCTCGTCTCCCCAGAGGCTCAGGTCGAGGCGCGGGGCATTGGCGATGCCGCTGTAAAGCATCACCAATCCGGTGACGGTCATGAGCACGCGGCGCGGGGTCTGGCCGGGGTCCGGAGGCAGTAGTCCGGCCTGCGGCACTGGACGCACCAGCCATCGGGTGCCCAGCAGCAGCAGCAGCGCCAACGCCACTCCACCCTGCGCCGCCCTGGGAACCCAGTGCGCCACATAATCCGCGGTGCCCGCCGCGTGGCCGGCGGCATGGGCTTCCGCCAGCCTCCCGGCGGCCTTGGCGGCCCGGGGGCCGGGCACCGCGAGGAAGGAAACGCCCACCCCTGCCAGGATCACCCACATGACAAACCACCGCTGCTCCCGGCTCAGAGAAACGATCACGGCTCGGACTCGGCTCGGAAAGGACATCGCCCATTTCTGCCGCACCCCCGGCCCGGCTGCAATTTGTCATTTGTCATTTGTCATTTGTCACTTCCCTGTGCGCCATGCGCATCATCATCACCGGCACCGGCGGACGCCTCGGAGCGGCCGTGGCCCGTCACCTCCGCGACCGGCACCGCGTCATTGCGTGGGACCGGAAAGCGTTGGACTTGAGGTCGCCGGAACAAATTGCCGACCACTTCGGGGGTCTGGAATTTGATGCCGTCATCCACTGCGCCGCCCTGACCGGGGTGGACTACTGCGAGCAGCACCCGGAGGAAGCCCACGCCGTCAATACGGCAGCCCCGGCGCAGATTGCCCGGCTCTGCCACGAGAGGGGCGCCAGGCTGATCCATGTCAGCACCGATTACGTTTACGATGGCAGGACGCCGGGCTTGAGGAAGGAGCCGGATGCCTGTGCGCCGCTGGGAGTTTATGCCCGGACCAAACACGCCGCGGAGCAGGCGGTATTGGCCACGGATCCCTCCTTTCTGGTCGCGCGCGCCTCATGGATTTTCGGACCGGACCGCGCTGGTTTTGTCGATGCCATCATCCAGCGGGCTCAAAAAGACCCTGACTGCGGAGCGATTGCGGACAAGTGGAGCACCCCCAGCTACAGCCTGGATCAGGCGACCCTGCTGGAAGCGCTGGTTCTGAATTCCGGGGCCTGCGGCGTGGTGAATCTGTGCAATGCGGGATCGTGTTCGTGGATGGAATACGGTCAGGCCGGTCTGGACCTCGCCTACGCCGCCGGCCTGCCGCTGAAGTGCCGCGTCCTCTCCCCTCAAAAGTGCGCCGGCATGCCTGGGTTTCTGGCCGGACGTCCGGTGCATACCGCGATGGATACCACCCGGCTGGCGGCCTTGACTGGCCAGGTGATCCGGCCCTGGCAGGAAGCGCTGGCCGATTACATCGGCACTTATTACGGGCGCCGCTGAAACCGGTGGAGCAGGCCTGCCTCACGAAAACAAGGAAAGGATCTCCTCCGGACGGCCCACCAAATGCCGGGCGCCATGAGCGCGCAGTTCCGCTTCCTGACGGAATCCCCAGAGCACGCCGACCGGAATCATCCCGGCGGCCGTGGCGGTATCCATGTCGGTGGCGGTGTCCCCGATAAAAAGCACCTCCGCGGGAGGCAGTCCCAATTGTGTTGCGATTTCCCACGCCCCGGCCGGGTCCGGTTTGCGCGTCACGTGGTCGCGCTGCCCGAAAATCACTTCAAACCGGTGATGCCCCAGGAAATGGGCCATGCAAATCTCGGTGTAAGCCTGCGGTTTGTTGGATAACACGGCCAGCGGAATTCCTTGGGCGGTCAAGGCCGTGAGCAACTCCTCAATCCCGGCATACGGTTGGGTTTTTGCTTTCCAACGCCGGTCGTAAGCGGCCCGGTAGTTCGTCAGCACACGCGCCATCCCGTCCGGAGTCCGGGCTTCCGGGGGCAGGATGCGTTCAATCAGAACCGCCATGCCATCCCCAACAAAGGTGCGGTAGGCGTCTACCGGATGGGCTTCATAGCCGGAAGCCATCAGGGCCTCGTTGGCGGAGTCCGCCAAATCATCCAGGGTATCCAACAGAGTTCCATCCAGATCAAAAATCGCAGCGGCAGGCATCACGCACGGGAGCACGGTTTGGGAGCGGTGCGACGGGTTTCTGGACTGGGCGCCCCCCCGGTGGAACACCTTTTTCAGTCCACTGCAGGACGGCAGCCGAGCCACCCGGTTCAGTCGGAGGTGTGGCGGGCCAGGAAGTCCTGGTAGGCGGTGGGGATGCCTTGCTCGAAGGGAACCGTGGGATGCCAACCCAGCCGGAAAATGCGGCTGCTGTCCATCAGCTTGCGGGGAGTGCCATCGGGCTTGGTGTGGTCCCAGCGGATTTCGCCCTCGTAACCAACGGCCCGGCTGACGAGGTGAGCGAGGTCAAAGATGGGGAGGTCCGTGCCGGAGCCGATGTTGATGATTTCCGGGCTGCTGTAACTTTCCATCAGGAAAACGCAGGCGCGGGCGAGGTCATCGGCATAGAGGAATTCCCGCAGGGCCCGGCCGGTGCCCCAGCAGGTGACATGAGGGGCTCCACTGATTTTGGCTTCGTGAAAACGGCGGATCAGGGCCGGGAGCACGTGGGAGTTCTCGGGATGGTAATTGTCGTTGGGCCCGTAAAGATTGGTGGGCATGGCGCTGATGAAATCGCAGCCATATTGCTTCCGGTAAGCCTGACAAAGTTTAATCCCGGCAATTTTGGCGACGGCATACCATTCATTGGTGGGCTCGAGGGGACCGGTGAGGAGTGCGTCCTCCGGGATCGGTTGGGGGGCATGTTTGGGGTAGATGCAGGAGCTGCCGAGGAAGAGGAGCTTTTTCACCCCGGCGCGGTAGGCTCCATCAATGAGGGCGATCTGGATCTGGAGATTGTCGTAAAGGAAATCCGCCGGGTAGGTGTCGTTGGCATGGATGCCACCGACTTTGGCTGCCGCGAAGAAGACGTATTCCGGCTGGTGCTCGGCATAGAAGTCATTGACGGCAGCCCGGTCGAGCAGATCCAGTTCCCCCCGGGAGCGGCCGATCAGGTTGGTGTAATCCTGACGTTCGAGTTCGCGCCAGATGGCACTGCCGACCATGCCCCGGTGACCGGCGACGTAGATTTTGGAGGATTTCTGCATGGGAGAAGGGAGGCCAACCTATGAATTATGAAAGGAGGGTAGGGAAGCGGAAATAATGGAGGATCTCAGCCCATCCCATCACCGGCCAGTTCCGGGCCATGCCGGCCTTCAGTTTGCCGGTCTACGCCCCGCTCCGGCAGACCCGCCCTGGCGGCGGCAGCGGATGCAAAAAAGGCGCTTCCCGGGGGACCGGGAAGCGCCTTGGAGGAGAAACCGCAGGGGATCAGGAGATCTTGAATTCCCAACCGGCGCGATACTTTTTGGTGATGAAGGCGTTGGCTTCAGGGCTGTTGGTGAAGGCCATGGCTTTGGCATCCCAGAGGAGCTTTTTACCGGCCGGGACGCGCTGGGCGACGTTGCCGAGGTGGATGGTCTCGGTGAAGGGCGCGGCGTATTTGAAGTTGGAGCCGGGGAAATCCAGCGGTTTGTTGCCGAGGCAGGCTTCGCGCCATTCCTGATAGTGGCCAATGGAGCGCTCCAGCATTTTGGGCGGGCTGCCCAGTTTCTGCATGTTGACCTCGGGGATGATGCGGGAACGGTCGCCGTAGTCACCCGTGACGAGCAGGCTTTCCTTGGTGCCGACGTAAACGTTGCCGCTGGTCGGGATCTTCTGGAGCGAACCGTCGGGCATGCGCAGTTTTTCCTCACCGATGGCTTTGGCGACGCGTTCGAGGGCGAGGGCGTCTTCTCCTTTCTCGTTCTTCAGTTTGCCATCATACCAGTAGACGATGAAGCCGGGCCGGTCCTTGCCATTGGGCAGCTTCCCGGCGCCGAAGGTCCAGCGGAGGATGCAGCCTTTAGGGAACATGTCATCGGACTGGCCGTTGACTTCGATGACTTCGACCGCTTCCGGGTAGCCGGGGTTCATGGACATGAAAATGGAGTCCATGGTGTGGCAGGCCATGTCGGCGAGGGCGCCGCCGCCGAAGTCGAGAAAACCGCGCCAGTTGAAGTCGTGGTAGGTGCGGTTGCCCTTGAAAGGACGCATGGGGGCAGGACCGATCCAGAGGTCCCAGTCCAGGCCTGCGGGGATCGGATCTTCCCCGGTGGGGCGGGGGCCGCCCTGGAGCCAGATCGGGCGGTTGGAGACGCAGTGGATTTCGGTGATGTCACCGAGCATGCCGCTATTCACAAATTCATAAATACGGCGGTTGCCTTCGTTGGCGTGGCCATGATTGCCCATTTGGGTGGCCAGCTTTTTGGATTCAGCGGCCTTTTGGATTTCCCGGGCTTCCCAGACGGTGTGGGTGAGGGGCTTCTGGGTGTAGCAGTGTTTGCCGGCCGACATGGCGAGGGCGGTGGCGGGGTAGTGGTGGTGGTCCGGGGTGCCGATCATGACCGCATCGAAGGTCTTGCCGACTTCGTCGAACATTTTGCGGTAGTCCTGGAAGCCTTTGGCGTCCTTCCAGTTGGG
>JAYUWQ010001048.1:0-6368 GCA_043753485.1 bacterium | reverse complement strand
GGAAATGATGCCGCCGGTTTTTAAATAGCGGAGGGGAACGGGGAAGGCTTCACAAAAAAGCGCCTGCCCCGGGGTGGGGCAGGCGCTGGAAGGAAACTCACAGGCGGGAGGCCTGTGCTGCTTTCACTTGTAGCTGGCCTGGCTGCCTTTGATGTCGCGCTTCTTGACCCATGGCATGAGGGCGCGGAGTTTGGCACCGGTTTTTTCGATGGGGTGGTTTTCGCCCTCCTTGAGGAGACGGTTGTAGTTTTTGTAGCCACCTTCGTATTCCTTGATCCATTCCTTGGCGAATTTGCCGGATTGGATGTCCTTGAGGGCGGCCTTCATGCGCTTCTTGACGCCGGCGTCGATGATCTTTGGTCCGACATGGACGTCGCCCCACTTGGCGGTTTCGGAGATGGAGAACCGCATCCCGGCGATGCCGGCTTCGTTCATGAGGTCGACGATGAGCTTCAGCTCATGGAGGCACTCGAAGTAGGCCATCTCGGGGGAGTAACCGGCTTCCACGAGGACTTCAAATCCGGCCTGGACGAGCGCGCTGGCGCCACCGCAGAGGACGGTTTGTTCGCCGAAGAGGTCGGTTTCGGTTTCTTCCTTGAAGTCGGTTTCGATGACTCCGGCACGGGTGCCACCCACGCCCTTGGCCCAGGCGAGGGCGGTCTTCTTGGCCTTCTTGCTGGGGTGTTGATAGACGGCGATGAGGGCGGGGACGCCTTTGCCTTCGGTGAACTGGCGGCGGACGATGTGGCCGGGGCCCTTGGGGGCGACGAGGATGACATCGACATCTGCCGGCGGCACGACGGTCTTGTAGTGAATGGCGAAGCCGTGGCTGAAGAGGAGGGTTTTGCCCTTCTTCAGGTGGGGGGCGATATCCTTGTTATACACGGCAGGAATCTTGGTGTCGGGAACCGCGACGAAGATGACGTCAGCTTTCTGGACGGCGGTGGCGGTATCCACGACTTCGAAGCCGAGGTCTTTGGCGACAGGGATGGATTTGCTGCCTTCGTAGAGGCCGATGATGACGTGGGCGCCGCTGTCCTTGAGGTTGAGGGCGTGGGCGTGGCCCTGGGAACCGAAGCCGATCACGGCGAGGGTTTTACCTTTGAAGAGGGCGAGATCGGCGTCTTTGTCCGTGTAAACTTTGGCGGGCATGAAGTGTGGTGTTAGTTAGGGTGAGTGGGGAGGGGCAGAGAAGGGGATTTCCATGGAAAGGGCCAAGGCCGCTTCCTGAAACCTGAAGGCCTGTCTTTATCAAACGGGCCTGGGGGAAAATCAGACCCCGCAGTCCGGGGTTTCTTCGGGGGCTTCGTTGAGGCGGGGCAGGGCGATGCGGCCGGTGCGGGTGAGATTGATGATGCCGAAGGTATCCATCAGCGAAGTGAATTTGTCGATTTTACCGGAGTCGCCGGTGATTTCGATGGTAAGCACGGTGCGGCCTACATCGATGATTTTGGCGCGGAAGAGCTGGCAGATTTCGATCACCTCGGCGCGGCTCGGGCGGTCCACTTTTACCTGGAGGAGCACCAATTCGCGGCCCACATAATCACCTTCGCGGAAATCAATGACCTGAATGACATCGATCAGTTTGTCGAGCTGCTTGATGATCTGGTTGAGGACGTTTTCCTTTTCGCTGACCACGATGGTCATGCGGGAAATCCTGGGGTCGTGACTGGGACCGACGTTGAGGCTGCGGATGTTATAGCCGCGGCCGCTGAACATGCCGGCGACCCGGGCGAGCACGCCGAATTTGTTTTCAACGAGGACGGAAATGGTGTGGAAAGTCATGGTGCGCGGGGACCCGGTGGACCGGGAAAAAGAGCGTGGAGATTCCTCCGCTCTTTTCCAGCGGTCAATGCGGATTTTTACCCGGTCTTCCCTGCCGTTGCGCGGCCGGCATCCTGGGAGGAGCACCCGGTTCCGGTCTCCTGGGAACCGGAGACGGCGGTGGAAGCGGAGGGAGGCGGGGGCGGCATGCGGGTGATGAATGGACCTCAATCCAGCCCGTGGCATCCGGCGGAAGCCGGGCCCAATGATTGAAAGCGCGTCGAAATCCCCCGTCTTGGCTTGCCATCGGGTGGTGGGTTTTGGAATACTGGCAATTCCACCTGAAACCACATAACTGTCATGTCTGCCCTCATTGATTCCGTCGTTTCCCACATTACCCCGGCCCTGATGGGGCAAATCTCCAAAGCGCTGGGGGCTGATGAATCTGCCGTCGCCAATGCCCTCCGCAGTCTGGCGGCACTCCTGCTCACCGGTGCGGCGCGCCAGGCCGGGGAGCCTGCCGGGGCCGAGGCGCTTCACCACGCTTTGGCTGAACACAAGGAGCGGAGTTTCTTTGAGATGCTCAAAGGGGCGTTCGGGGGTTCCATTGGTCAGACCGGAGCGGATCAGATCCAGGGGCTGCTGGGCGTGGGGGTCAATTCCATGGTGGGCACCCTGGCCCGCCAATCAGGTTTCAATCTCTCCCCGTTGCTCGGACTGGTGACTCCTGCGCTGACGCATTCCCTGGCCGCCACGGTCCGGGAAAAGGGGTTCAACGCGGCGGGGCTGGGTTCGTGGTTGGGTCAGGAGGCCGGGGAATTCGAGGCCGATCCAGCGAATGCGGCCACGGTCTCCTTGCTGCGCGAGGTTTCTGCGGCCGGTGCCGCGGCGGAGTTGTTGCGTCAGGATTACAAGGATGAGGAATGGAGGGCGCTGCGGGCCGCACCCACGGCGGCCCTGCTGCTGGTGGCCACGGCGTCACCTTCGGGTCCGCTGGGCGCCATGAAGGAGATGGCTGCGGCCAGCCATTCGCTCAACGAAAGCCTCAAGCAGGTGGATCCGGTCTCCTTGCTCGGGGCTGCGTTTGGCACCGGGATGACCGGCACGGAGATTGAGGGAATCCGGGCCGAAGGCCGCTCCAATGAGGCCCTGCTGGCCATGATTAAAAAGGGTTATGAAACGGTGGTCCGGCGGAATCCGTCGGAGGCCGGGGCCTATCGTCAGATGATCCTGGATGGGGCGAAAAAGCTCGCGGAAGCGGCCACCGACGGCGGATTTCTGGGTTTTGGGGCAAAGTTGGTGAGCGACCGCGAGGCGGCAGCCCTCCAACAGATCGAGGGAGCACTGTCCTGAGCGGCTGGCCCGCTTTCCCGGCTGGGGGCAAAATAATGGATTGTTCCCGCAGGCCGGGGCCGCTTTGGTCATGGCCATGCCGCGCCGCTTTGATCCTGACAATCCGGAACTGATGGACCGTCCGCAGCCGGTATCGCCGGCGTTGGAGCGGGATCTCGCCAATCTGCGGGGGCTGAACCGCTGGTTTGGGGCCTGCCGGATCGTGCGGCGGGTGCTGGGACCGGAGTTGCGCGGTGGAGGGACGGTCCGGATTGCGGATTTATGCAGCGGGACCGGCGACCTGCCCCGGTTGATGGTTGAGCTGGGGAGGGAGCAGGGCACGGAGGTGCAGGTGGAAGCGGTGGAGGGCCACCCCGCGACATGGGAAATCGGCCGGAAATTTTGTGAGGATGAAACGGGGATTTCCTTCGTCCACGCGGATGTGAGGACGTGGGAGCCGGAGAGGCAGCCGGATTGGGTGGTGTGCTCCCTCGCCCTGCATCATTTCACGAAGGCGGATGCGATCGGTATCCTGACGAAAATGCGCCGGGTGGCGCGGTGCGGAGTGCTGCTGGCGGATCTGGAACGCAACTGGTGGGCCACGGTGGGGATTTATGCGGCGTCCGTGTTTTACCGGGAGCCCATGACAGTGGAGGACATGCGGCGGTCCGCACGCGCGGCGTTTTCGTGGGAGGAACTCCGGGAGATGACGGCGGCTGCGGGCTGGGCAAGCGGGCGGCAGAGGCGGTTCTGGTATGGCCGGCAGGCCGTCTGGGAGGCGTGGGCGGGGCCTGAAACGCAAAATTGCCGGAAATGGAATGTTGAAGGCCGGCCGGGGAACGGCTAACGCTGAAGGTTGCCACATGCCGCTGACCTCTTCTGTTCCATCGCCCCGTTCCCTCTCAGTGTTGGCCCCGGCCAAGATCAACCTGTGGCTGAGGGTGCTGGGGCGGCGGGAGGATGGGTTTCATGAGTTGGAGACGCGCCTGGCCCCGTTGGAATTGTGTGACCGGCTGACTTTGACGGCCGACCTGGCATTGCCCTACGGGGAGATTGCCTTCAGTTGTGACGAGGCGTCCGTTCCGGCCGATGAATCGAATCTGGTGGTGAAGGCAGTGCGGGCGCTGGAGGCGGTCACGGGGAAACTGCCGGGGATGCGGCTGCATTTGGAGAAACTGATTCCGCACGGGGCGGGGTTGGGAGGGGGCAGCAGTGATGCCGCCGCCGCGCTGCGCCTGGTGCGGACGGCGTTTTGTCCGGATTTGAGTGATGAAGTGCTGCGGGCAGCGGCGGCGGTGGTGGGGTCGGATGTGCCATTTTTCCTCTTGGGCGGGGTGGCGGATGCGACCGGACGGGGGGAACAGGTGGTGGCGGTGCCGGAATTCACGGCCACCCCGCGGGTGCTCCTGGTCAAGCTGCCGTTTGGGATTCCGACGCCATGGGCCTACCGGCAGTGGAAGGACTCCTTGGAAGTTCCGGGATTGCCGTACCGGCCGCAGGGCACGGCCTGCGGGGAGTTGCGCAATGACCTCGAGCGCCCCGTTTTTGAAAAATACCAGGTGCTGGGACACCTGAAAGCTTTGCTGCTGGGCTTGCCCGGCGTGTCGGCCGCGCTCATGTCCGGCAGTGGGTCCACGGTGTTTGCGTTGCTCGGGGATTCAGTCGATCTGGCCGCCGTGAAGGGTGCGGTGCATGAGGAAGTGGGTCATGAAGTGCAAATCATCGTCACGCGGCTACGGCCTGGAGCCCACCCCATTGAGGAGCCAGCCGACTTTTCCTCCCTGCCTGCAACAGACGTTGCGCTTTAACGTCTCCAGTAGTCTATTCCATCGACCTCCCCCCTCCGCCCAATGTCCCTTTCTCCTCCCTCCCAGGACTGGATGGTGCTGCAATGCAGCTCCTGCGGCACCCGCATGAAAGCCCAGCGCGGGTTGGCTGCGGCTTCGCGGCTGCTGTGCCCGCAGTGTCATGCCCCCGTGCCCTTTGAAGACGAAGACACCGCCCCCGGGGAACCGGAAGAATTCCGGCCGCCCACGTTGCCTTCGCGTGAGCAGGGGACGCCAGTTTCACATCTCCCGCTGCCCCAGCGGGAGAGTCCTACCCTTCAGGGCGGCAGTTACCCGAGCGGGCCGCGGGCGGTCCCGTCTGCTGCCGGGGAGGCGGGCGGATCGCATCCGGAATTCCATGGCCTTCGGGGGGACGAAGCGGAAGACGGGGATGACGGCGGGGAGGTTTTCCATGATTCTGCCTCCGGGGAGCGCCGCCGGGTGAGGATCAAAAAGCGCCGGACGAAACGGACCGAGGTTCAGCGGTACAAGGAATTGACGGATTGGGATCAAAGCGAACTGACCCACATTCCCGAGGCGGAGATGGCGGCCGACATCTGGGCAGACGTGCGCCCCATCCCCGAGGACGTGGCTCCTGCCCAGGAGGAAAATGAATATGTGGTGGAGTCCGTGGAGGGTGAAGACGGCCAGACCCGCACCACCAAAAAGAAAGTGCGCCGCCGCCGCCTGCTGCTCGGAGCCCGCCTTTTATTCCAGCGTTTTACCTGGTTGTCCCGCTACCTGACAGCGGCCCTGGCGGTGGCGGTGGCGGCGGTGGCGATGTATGGATTTTATGTCTTCCGGCAACAGTATGAGGCTCCGCCCCTGCCGCCGGTGACGGAACCGCCCATCGACCGCTCGGTGCTGACCCAATATGATGAATTGGGTGCTGAAAAAGCGGTGAGCGATTTCCTCGCTGCCGATGGTATCGAGGCCAAATTGGCTTTTGTCCGTCACCCGGACCGCATCCGTCCGTTGATGAAACGCTGGTACCGCGGCGAGCGCACTGCCGGTCCGTTGCAGGCAGGGGAGCCCACCATGCGGGACAAAAAAGGCGGTGAACCGGGCAGCGAGGGGTATTACGTGATGCTGGCGATGCCGGTGTTGGTGCCCGATCCCCTGAATCCCGGCAGCGTCTACGAGGAGATGACTTTCTTTGCCATCGAAGAAATCAGGAATGGACCTGAGAGCACATATCTGGTGGACTGGGAAACTTCCACCGGATATCAGGAATTGCCGCTGGAGACCTACAAGCAGACCATGCCGCCCGAGGCTTACCCCTTCCGCATCTACATGAAGGCAGATAATTATTACAATCACGGCTTCAGCGAAGCCGATTGGCAATGTGTCGCACTCTATTATCCAGGGCGGGATTTCCACCTCTACGGTTACATCAGCCGGAATTCACGGGACGGCCGCGACATGCTGCCGCTGGTCGGAGAAGGC
>JAYUWQ010001047.1:0-6370 GCA_043753485.1 bacterium | reverse complement strand
GTGGAGTCCAGCTTGATATTGATATCCACCTTGTCGGCGATCTCCAGGGTGCTCCACAGCGCCTGCGGCACGTGTTTGAAGAGCTTGATCATCTCCTTCGGCGTCTTGAAATAGACCTCCTCGGAATACTTCATCCGGTTCTCATCGAAGACCATCTTGCCGGTGCCGATGCAGATCATGACATCGTGCGCCGCGTGGTCGGTGCGGTCGAGGAAATGGACATCATTGGCCGCCACCGGTTTGATGTTATACTCCTGCGCCCATTCCAGCAGCTGGATGGTGCATTTCCGCTGCGCCTCGGCGACGTCGCCGTTGATGTGATCGTGCAGTTCGAGATAAAAATCCTCGCCCCAGCGCTCCTTGAACCATTCCACAGTACTGCGGGCATGATCGAGCTGGCCGGCGCGGATCGATTCGTTGATCTCGCTGTTCAGGCAGCCCGACAACACAATCAGGCCCTCGCGGCAGATGCGCTGGAAATACTCCTCGCGCGGGCTGCCGTCAGGGGAATCAAACTGTGGGTACTTTTCCGAGGAGGTGGAGTCCAGCTTGATATTGATATCCACCTTGTCGGCGATCTCCAAGGTGCTCCACAGCGCCTGCGGCACATGTTTGAAGAGCTTGATCATTTCCTTGGGGGTCTTGAAATAGACCTCCTCGGAATACTTCATCCGGTTCTCATCGAAGACCATCTTGCCGGTGCCGATGCAGATCATGACATCGTGCGCGGCGTGGTCGGTGCGGTCGAGGAAATGGACATCATTGGCCGCCACCGGTTTGATGTTATACTCCTGCGCCCATTCCAGCAGCTGGATGGTGCACTTCCGCTGGGCCTCGGCCACGTCCCCGTTGATGTGGTCGTGCAGCTCCAGGTAAAAATCATCACCCCATCGTTCCTTGAACCACTCGACCGTGCTCCGGGCATGATCCAACTGGCCGGCCCGGATCGATTCATTGATCTCGCTGTTGAGGCAGCCTGACAAAATAATCAGCCCCTCGCCATAGGTTTCCAGATCGGTCCGGTCGGTACGCGGTTTATAATACTGGCCATCGAGATGCGCCCGGGAGACGATCTTGGACAAGTTCTGGAAGCCGACCGCATTTTTGGCGAGGACGGTGAGGTGGTAATTGTTTTTAAACCCGGGGACTTCCTTCCTCAGTTCCTTCTCCTTCGGAGCCACGTAGAGTTCACAGCCGATGATCGGTTTGATCTTGGCCTTCTTCGCGGCCTGGTAGAAATCGATGCAGCCATAAAGATTCCCATGATCCGTCATGGCCACGGCGGGCATTTTCAGTTTCACCGCCTTCGCGATCAATTCGTCGATACGCACCGCGCCATCGAGCAGGGAATACTCGGTGTGGACGTGAAGGTGGACGAAGTTTTCGGGAAGTGCGGGGGCAGCCATGGGGGAAAGATCAGGTTGGAGCGGCCTGGGCGGGACGCAAGCGGGGGGCGGCGCGGGCCACGTTTCCATGAAGAAATCCGGCGGGGCTCCCGTCAGAGGTTCCACGGGCCGTCAGGTTGACAACCAGGCCGCCCGCCCCGACTTTCGCGACCTTTCTCCCATTCTCCGACCCGCATGAAGCTTTCCCCGATTCTCCTCGCCTGCACCGTGCTCCTCACCGGCAGTTTCACCCTGCCGACCGGTGCCCAGGAAGCCCCTCTGGCGGTCCCCGGCGACCCGACGGCCGATCAAATCGTGGAATTGGTCCACCTCAGCCGGGCGTTGACGGAGCATGACTTGCGCGGCACCCTGAGCAAGGACGATCTGGAAGTGCCTTTTGTCGTCCGGATGGAGGCTGATCTGGTCCGCTTCTATTTTGAGAATCCCAAGCAGATCATCAATCTGAACATAAAACAGAAAGGCGCGGAATTGACCGAGGTCATGGCCGGCTCCAACAAGCCGGTGCCCGCCAAACGCTACGGTGAAGGCATCCGCGGCACCGACCTCACCTACGACGACATCTCCTTCCGTTATCTGTATTGGCCGAAAAGGGTGAAACAGCCCAACGAGGAAACCGTCAAGACGCGCAAGTGCTGGGTGGTCGATCTCTACGCTCCGCAACAGATCGGGGAATACGGCATTGTCCGCATTTTTGTCGACAAGGCAAGCGGCGGTCTGCTCCGGACCCAGGCCTACGATTGGCAGGGACAAATGATCAAGGTATGCGCGGTGACCTCCGGCATGAAGGTGGACGGGGCCACCGTGCTTAAATCCATGGACGTGATCCGCTACCTGCCCGGGAGCAAAAAAGTGGCCGGCGAAACCACCTTTGAGTTGAAAAAGCCGTAATCATTCCCCGGCCTGACGGATCAGCACCGGTCTGATTTGGCCTGATCCAGCCGCCCGGCGGCATACGCCCCAAACACCTGGGCGATGGCATCACGGACCTGGCGGAAGACTGCCAATTGCTCGTCCTCTGTCCCGGCAGCATGTGCGGGGTCGGGAAATGGAAAATGATGCCGGTTCCTCTGCCCGGGAAACACGGGACAGACCTGATCGGCGTTGCCGCAGACGGTGATCACCGTTTCCACCTCCTTGGTGAGGAATTCATCAAGATGCTTGGACGCATTCCCTGACAGATCGATCCCGATTTCGGCCATAGCCCGGAGGGCGAGCGGATGGACGTAGCCCGCAGGGTGCGACCCGGCGCTGGCCACCACATAACCCGGACCCAGAGCCCGCTGCAGCAGGCCTTCGGCCAGGTGGGACCGGCAACTATTGCCGGTACAGAGCACGAGGATGAGAGGAAGGGACATGTCAGGATGGCGGCGGGGGGTCAGCGCCTCAGTCGCAGCCACCGGGACCGCAACAGGAGGCCGGCTTGGCGAAAGCTTTGGCAAACATGGCCGGGACCGTCCCACGCGGCACGCAGAGTTCCTTGGCGAGACAGTCGGTGTGTTTGGTGGTGAGGGAAAAAACCAGCGCTCCCTCCACCATGCCGGCACTGCTGACAGGATATTGCGAGATCAGGCCGTGTTCATATTCGATCTCGACGGGGAGGTCTTCCGACCCGAAGAGCGGAGCGCCTTTCCGGAGGATGCCCAGCAGCTTGCCGGCGTGAATCCGGTGGTCGTCATCCGGACCCACCCAGGCCTGCAGCTGGCAGGTGGTGATGGTGCGGCGGGTGCCCCCGCAGTCGATGAAGTCCTTGGTCACCTGGCCGACTTCCGTGATGTGAAAGGAAACCGGCACCGCATCCCCACCGGGGAGACGAAGTTGCAGGAGTTGATCAGGATCGCCGGAGAGGGCGGTTTTGAGTTCAGCGAGGGTCATGGCCAGGGGGTGGGGTGGAACCGGATCCCGATTACCGGATAATCCGTTCCAAGGATGCAGGATGCCGCAGGCAAATCAACCTGCGATCGCTTTCCGCGTGGCGGTGACGGAAGCGGAAAAACTTCCGGCCCGGCAGCTCCCCCTTCCCGGCGGCATCCTGATCCCCCTTTGGTTTTGGATTTGCGGGAACGGGTTACCGTCGTTAGGAATGCTCATGACATTCTGGAGACGCTGGACCACTGCGCTGGCGGAAGCCGTGCGCGGCTGGATCAGGCAGATGAACGAACCCCTCTTCGTTCTGGCGTGGGCCGCCGTAGCCGGCATCCTGCTGGCTGACCGCTGGCCCGTCACCGGTGGATGGGTGGGCGCCTTGGTGGTGGCGGGCCTCGCCGCAGGGTGGCGCCGGGACCGGGGCTGGATCCATCTGGCGGCCTTGTGCTGTTTTGGACTGATGCACAGCCTCCACCTGGATGATCCTCTGCGGACGGAAACCGAGCGGGTGATCGCCCCTGGAGGAAGCCTGCAGGCGGTGACGACCGGCGTGGTGACGGATGCTCCCGACGCTGGATATTCAGGGGATTCGTGGCAGTTTCCCCTTCGCGTGGAAAGTCTGGAGGCCCATGGCCGGTCCTGGCCCGCCGCAGGCTCCCTGATTTACGTCAGGATCTATGACACCCTGAGCCCGCCTGCTTATGGGGACCGGGTGGTGCTGACCGGGCTGTTGCGCCGTCCGGAGCCGATGCGCAATCCGGGCGAGTTTGACTTCGCCGGGTTTCTCAGGCGCCAGGGATTTGCTGCGGAATTCAGTGCCGACGGCAACGGGGACCGCTGGCAACGGTTGGCGGCGGAGGCCGGCCATCCGGTGATGGCGGCAGCGCTGCGGGCCCGCGACTGGATCGCGCAGACGGTGACCCGCGATTTGGAGGACTCCCCGGACATCGCGGCCACCGTGCGGACGATGGTGCTGGGCACGCGGGAAAAAACGCCGGATGAAATCACGGACGCCTTCCGGGCCAGCGGAACGATGCATGTCTTCTCCGTCAGCGGCCTGCATGTCGCTTTGTTTGCAGCGATGTTATGGTTCGTGCTCAGCCTGACGCGCCTCCCGCGCGGCTGGATCATCGGCCTGAGCCTCGCGGTGATGTTTTTCTACGTCTTCATCACCGGACTCCGGCCCAGCGCCTGGCGGGCGGCTTTGATGGTGGCCATGCTGATGCTGGCGCCGCTCTGGAACCGCGAGGGGAATCTCTTCAACAGTCTGGGAGCGGCGGCCCTGCTCCTGCTGGGCTGGGACACCCAGCAACTGTATCAGGCGGGGTTTACGCTTTCCTTCGGCGTGCTGCTGGCCATCGCGCTTTTTCAATCCCCATTCCAAAAAATTGCCAGCGTGAGCCTGGGCCGGTGGAATGCGCCGGACCCGTTTTTGCCAGAGGAACTGCGCAGCCCCGGGCAAAGCGGCTGGTATTGGCTGCGGGAAAAGCTTTGTCTGTCCCTGGGGGTTTCCACCGCCAGCACCCTTGGATCCATGCCGCTGATGATCGGTTATTTCAACCTGATCACCCCGGTCGGCATCCTCGCCAATCTGGTGCTGATCACCCTGTCGCTCTGGATTCTGGTGGTCGCCTCGCTCAGTCTCGTGTCCGGAGCGCTGGGGCTATCGCCGCTGGTCCTACTGTGGAACAACGCCAATTGGGCCCTCGCTTGGGCCTCGATCAGCACCGCCAAGTTTTTCGCCTCATTGCCTCTGGGCCATGTCCGGGTGGATCCGGCCCGGCTTTGGCGGGGCGATCCCTGCGAAATCACGGTACTGGCCCTCGACCATGGCGGCGGCAGTGCGCGGATTGACACCCCCTCAGGCCGCCAGTGGATGATCGACTGCGGCGGCCTGCGGCATTGGAACCGCACGGTGCGCCCCCATCTGGAGCGTGCCCCGGTGAACCGTCTGGATGGAATCTTCCTGACGCATTCCGACAGCTATCATACCGGGGCGGCGGCGGCGCTGACGGCCCTGTTTCATCCGGAAAAAGCCTGGAAGTCCGCCGGGGCTAATGGCGGGGATACTTCTGTCCTGGAGGCGGGGCAGCACTTCACGCTCGATGAAACCGTAAAGCTGGAAGTGTTGTTTCCACCAAAAACCTGGCAAGCCGGCGTGGCCGATGACCGGGCGGCGGTGCTGCGGCTGGAGTGCCGGGGCTTCCGCCTGCTCTTTATGGGGGACGCTGGTTTCCTCACAGAAAAAGCGCTGCTGGCCTCGGGTCAGGATCTGCGGGCGGATGTGCTGGTGATGGGTCGCCATGGCTCCGATTTCTGCGGTCTGCCGGAGTTCATCCGCGCCGTGAATCCCGGGGCGTTGGTCTTTTCCAACCACCGCTTCCCGGAAGCGGAACGGGCCCCCGGATCCTGGCAGGAACGCATCGCCGGAATGGGGGTCGCGCTCTTCGACCAGGCTCTGACCGGAGGGGTCACCCTGAGGATCGACAAAACCGGCCTGAAGCTCGGGGCCTTTGCCAATGATGCCACCTGGCAGCGGAATCCACGTCCGGCGCCACCATGGGCCACCCAGCCAGAGCAGCCCGGTCCGCTGATCCGGTAGCCTGCGGCCTGATCCTGGTCCTTGGTCCGCGCTTGCATGCGTTGCTGGATTCTTCCTTATGCAGAGTGATGATGAACCGCCAATCCTTTCTCCGCCTGACCGGCACCGGCCTCCTTGGCGCGGTGCTTTCCTCCTGTGCCACGGCTCCGGTTTCCAGCGTGCCGGTGGTTTGGCCGACCCGGAAATTCGCCACCGTGCGGGCCTTTGTCTATGACTGCGACGCGGACAAGTCGGTCAGCTTTTTCCAGAAGAATGGCGCGGTGCACCGCGGCGTGATCAACGGGCCCGGCGTCCTCCTGACCGAAGCTCAGGTGCAGCGTCTGATGCCCGCCCTGACCACCGCCACCGCGCGCCAGCACCGCACCGCCTGTTATCTGCCGCACCACGCATTCCTTTTTTACGACGCTTCCGGCCACGTGGTGGCGCATTCGGAAATCTGCTTCACCTGCACCATCCAGCGCAGTTCACCGGCCGGGTTGCCGGAGCATATCAACTTCCA
>JAYUWQ010001046.1:0-6375 GCA_043753485.1 bacterium | reverse complement strand
CCACGGCTCCGCTGGCCGACCGCGCCAAGGCCTGGCTGGCCACCAACTGCTCCCATTGCCATCTGCCGGAAGGCGGCGGCAATAGTGCCATGAATCTGGCGCCCTGGGCGTCCGGGGCGGACCAGCATTTGTTGAATGCGATGCCCCAGCACGGGGATCTGGGCCTGCCGGATGCCCGCCTGATCACGCCCGGAGACGTCGGCCGCTCCGTGCTGCCCGTCCGCGTGATGAGCCGGGGTCCGGGCCAGATGCCGCCGCTCGGCACCCTGCAGATTGATCCTGCCGGACTGCAATTGCTGATCGCCTGGCTGCAGAGCCTGCCTCCGGCGCCGGGGCGATAGTTGAGTTGGAGAACATCGCAGGCGGAGGATCGGGGATTGCAAAGCGGCTGGGAATGCATGAGACAATCCCATGAAGCTGCTACTCATTCCGATTCTTCATGGCATCACCACTCTGGCCCTGGGCGAGGAGGCCGGCCCGCTGAAAATCTGGAGGGAGAAGGCCATGCCAATTGTGCCGCAGCACTACCTCTGCCACTACACCGCGACTCCCTTGGTGGTGGATGGTAAAATGGCCGAGGCGGCGTGGGCGGCTGCGCCGTGGACGGCCGATTTCCAGGATATTGAGGGCGACGCCAAACCGAAGCCCACCTTCCGCACCCGCGCGAAGATGCTGTGGGATGAACAGTATTTCTACATTGCGGCGGAAATGGAAGAACCGCATGTGTGGGGAACCCTGACGAAACATGATGAGGTGATTTTTGCCGACCCGGACTTTGAGGTGTTCCTCGATCCTGATGGCGATACCCACGAGTATTACGAGTTTGAAATGAATGCGTTGAATACCGGGTGGGATCTCTTTTTGCCCAAACCCTACAAGGATGGCGGCAAGGCGCAGAATGAATGGGAGATTCCAGGATTGAAGACTGCCGTCCAAGTGCGCGGCACGTTGAACAACCCTTCCGACAAGGACGAAGGGTGGGATGTGGAGCTCGCCATTCCGTGGAAAGTGCTGGCCGAATTCGCCCACCGTCCCGCCCCGCCTTTGGAAGGGGATCAATGGCGGGCAGGGTTCTCGCGGGTGGAGTGGCAGATTGAAATCAAGGACGGCAAATATGTGAAGATCCCCAAAACTCCGGAGAACAATTGGGTGTGGTCACCGCAGGGGGTGATCGACATGCACCGGCCGGAGACCTGGGGGTATGTGCAGTTTACCAAATTGGCCGCGGGGTCGGTGGCGTTCAAAGCGGACCCTGCCGCCAAAGTGCGTTATGCGCTGATGGAAGTGTATTATGCCCAAGTGGAATATTTCAAAAAGCACTCCCGCTGGTCGCTCGATTTCAAGGAGCTGGGGGTAAGCCCTTCCTCCACGGAAGGAACGGGCGATTGGACCCTGCGGGCCACGCCGGAAGGTTATGAATGTTCGGTGGCGTGGCAAGTTCAGGCCGGCGGCACGGCACAGCGCTGGTCCATTCAGCAGGACTCCCACCTTCAGCAGATTAAATAAGTCATGATCAAGTCCTTTTTCTTTTTCCTGGCGATGGCCCTGCTGCCGGTCCGGGCGGCCGGTCCGTGGTGGCCGGAGCCGGTGGAGGCCGCCCTGTCAAACTCGGCCGGGAATCTGGCGGAACTGACCCGGGCCCTGACGGAGGTGCCCGAAGCCCAGCGGGCCGGCATGGGGTTCCTCATTGAGAATATGCCGGTGGTGGACCTGCAGTCCCTCAAGGCGGACTTCCTGCTCGGTCATGTGGCCAGGACTTATGAAACCATGGCCGGAGTGCCGTGGAGCCAGCAGGTGCCGCCGGACATTTTCCTGAACGACATCCTGCCTTATGCCAGCCTCAATGAAGCCCGGGACGGCGGCCGCCAGCGGATGCGGGAAATCGCCACTCCCCTGGTGAAGGAATGTAAAACTCCGGGCGAAGCGGCCATGGTGCTCAATCAAAAGTTGTTCGGCAGCATCAATGTAAAATATTCCACCACGCGCCGGAAGCCTGATCAGAGCGCCCTCGAAAGCATGCAAAGCGGCGTGGCCACCTGCAGCGGGCTTTCCATCCTGCTGGTTGACGCGTGCCGTGCGGTGGGAGTGCCGGCCCGGGTGGTGGGCACGCCGATGTGGACCAACCTCCGCGGAAACCACACCTGGGTGGAAGTCTGGGATGGGGACTGGAAATTTGCCGGAGCCGCCGAACCGGACGCCAAGGGACTCAATCATGGTTGGTTTGCCGGCGATGCGGCCAAGGCGGTGGGCGATGTGCCGCGTCATGCGATTTATGCCAGCAGCTTCAAGAAAACCGGGCTCTCCTTTCCTCTGGTGTGGGACCGCGGGCTCGACTGGGTAGGGGCGGTCAATGTCACTGCGCGTTATGCCCGTAATGCTGCCCCAGTGCCAGCCGGAAAGGTGCGTTTGCTGGTGAAAGTACTGGACCGTCCGGCAGGCCAGCGCATCGCGGCCAAGGTCACCCTGGTGGAGGCCGGAGGCGGGGCGGAGAAGCTGGAAGGCGTCAGCCGGGATGAGCAGGCCGACCTCAATAACATCCTGCCCTTCACCCTCGATCCAGGCCGGGAGTATCTCCTCCGGGTGGAGCACGAGGGCGAAACGGTGGAGCAAAAAGTCCTGACCGAAAAGGTGACCGAACAAACCGTGACCATTTCCCTGGCTTCGGTTTCCCCTGATCCCTCCCCGGCGGACTCTCTGGCCACCTCTGCCCAGGCGGTGGTCGACTTCAAAGCATGGGTCGCCCCGGCCCGCGATCTGCGCCCTGATCTGCAAGGCACCGGGTTTGCTGGAAAGGCCCTGTCCAAGGGAGATGCCACCCTGGTGCAGGCCGGATTGTGGGATGATCACCAGACCTTGATCCGGGAAACGCGCACCACGGAGATGGCCGCCAAAACCATCGAGCTGAAAGGTAAGGTCATGAAATTCGAGACGGTGGATTTTCCGGCCAAAACCGTGACTGCTCCACGTGGCCGGAGTCTGTTCATTTCCATGCACGGGGGAGGCGGCGCGCCACCGCGGGTCAACGAATCCCAGTGGCGGAATCAGATCAAGCTGGGGCAGGGGTATGCCCCGGAAGAAGGGATCTACCTGGCCCCCCGCGCTCCCACCGACACTTGGAACCTGTGGCACGAAGCGCACATCGATGCCTTTTTCGACCGGATCATCGAGAATCTCGTGGTGCTGGAAAAGGTGAATCCCGACCGGGTGTATCTGCTCGGTTATTCAGCGGGAGGCGATGGGGTCTATCAACTGGCGCCGCGCAGGGCGGACCGCTGGGCGGCGGTTTCCATGATGGCCGGACACCCCAATGAAACCTCGCCCGTGGGTTTGCGGAATGTGCCCTTTGCCCTCCAGGTGGGCGGCAATGACGCTGCCTACCGGCGCAATGAAATTGCCGCCGAATGGGGCGGGAAACTGGATGCCCTCCAGCAGGCAGATCCGTCAGGGTATTCCCACTTCACCGAAGTGCATGCCGGCAAGGGCCACTGGATGGAAATGGCAGACCGGAAAGCGGTTCCCTGGATGGAGAAATTCACCCGGCAGCCGTTTCCGGAAAAAATTGTGTGGCGTCAGGACGATGTCACCCACGATCGTCTTTATTGGCTGGAGGTGCCCCGGGGACAGGCCGCGGCCGGTCAGGAAATCACGGCGGTGCGCTCCGGACAGACGATCAGCCTGACCGCTTCCGCCGGGGTGCGCAGCATTACTGTATTGTTGAATGATGCCATGCTCGACCTGGACCAGCCGGTGGTCATCAGGGCCGGGGCCACGGAAGTGTTTTCCGGCCGGCTTTCCCGCACCGCCGCGACCCTCGAACGCACCTTGTCAGACCGGGGCGATCCGCGCTCTGTTTTCAGCGCTGCGGTCACGGTGAGCTTGCCTTGAGGACGGTAGCGGAGCCCTGACAGGGCCATTGAAAATCTATTTCGCCGGGGGAGCCGTGGGTCTGGGTTGGGCGGCATCCACTTCCGCCTGGGTGGCTGGTTTCAGCTCCTGCAGGAGAACAAAAACGCCCTTTTTGTTGCCCACCACCACGTCGGGCAGCTGATCGCCATTGATGTCTCCGGTCACCACTTGGGTGCCGACTCCTGAGTTGTTATCGATGCGGTGGGGGATGAAGTCCACCTCCGCCCCCCGCTTCAGTTCAAACCAATAAAGCACCGCTTCGTCATTCCGGTCCGGATCGCCCATACGTCCATGGGACCAGAAGCGTTTTCCGGTGACGATGTCCTTCAGCCCATCGCCGTTCATGTCCACCAGATCGATGGCATGGAGTTCCGAAAACTTGACGCCGTAACGGCTTTCCTCCGGCTTCTGTCCGATGATGAGATGAGGTTTGAAGTTGCCGTCGGCATTCTGCTCATACCATGCGAGGCCAAAGCCATGCGCGGCCAGACCGGTGATGACATCATTCCGTCCATCGCCATTCACGTCATAGGCATACATCTGGGCACCGCCGTCCTTGGCAAAGGCCACTTCATGGTGCTGCCACTCGGGATCACCTGCCAATGAGGCGGGCTGCTCATACCATCCGTCTTTTTCGAGGAGGTCGGCGCGACCGTCGCCGTTCACATCACCCACCCCCATCCCGTGCGTGAAATTCCCGTATTTTTTATTCGGGGAAATGCGGTGCCAATCCCACGGTGCGGCCGGATTGGCCGGGTTGGGTGTGGCATAACCGTAGGCACCCGCCGTGATGCAGACCAGTTCCGGTTTCCCGTCTCCGGTCAGGTCGGTGTAGGTCGGCGATTCGTTATCGGTCTGCGGGAAGACCGGATGTTTCCTCCAGTGGCGGTCTGTGGTTTTCGGGTTTTCAAACCACGAGGTGAATTGCCCCGGAAAGCCCACCACGAGGAGGTCCATCCAGCCATCCCCATTGAAGTCCTGCGGGAAGGCAAAAAAGTTGTCAGAATAGGTATTTTTCCGGCCAAGTCCGCCCTCGAATCCAGGCACGGTCACCTGGGTCTGCTCGCCCAGCGCGAGCTGGAAGGTGGCCGCCGGCTGGTAGATCTCATGGCGTTTCCCAAAGTCCGGCCCTTCCCACCACCACGGGCCGGCCACGATGTCATTTTTCCCGTCCTTGTTGAAATCCGCAAAGGTCGCTCCCTCACACCAGAACTGGTCGGAAAGCACGATCCGTTTGAAGTTGCGCAGCACTGGGGTCGTCAGCTCAGGAGCGGCGATGGCCAGAAAAGCGGCCCCGCCGAGCACGGTGAGGGCGAGCAGAGGCGTGGTGGCAGGTGGGAGTTTCATGGGTGTGATATTCAGATGGAAGCCGCTGCCGCCCGGCAATCGGGTCCCACAGGGGACCCGGTAATTTGAGTGGACGCAGCGGCCCGGTATCAGGGAGCTGCGAAAGCCCGGATTTGGTAGTAGATCCGGTTTTCCGTGGCGGTGTTGGGGGTGCCGCCCGGCTGGACCGTGTAGGAACCCGTGGTCAGGGCATCCACCACTTCTTTCCAGAGGGTCGGATCCGTGGGATCCGTGGAAGCCCAGACGGCATAGGTGAAGCCCGGCGAAGTGGGCCACGTGAGGGTCACCCGGCGCGCCGCGTCCATGCTCACGCTGGAGATTGAGAAGCTGCCCGTGGGCAAAGTCGTATCGAGCACGACAGCGGCGATCTGGGCATCCGTCAGGGCGGTGGAGAACAACCGGATGTCTGACAGGTAGCCACTCCAGTTTTCCACTCCCTGACCGCCGAAAAAGAGCGGAAGGTCGAGGTCTGGGGCTCCGGTGATGGTGGCGGTGGCGGTGGGGACACCGTCGCGGTAGGACGTCAGGGAGGGCCCATCCTTGACGATGGAGAAGTGCATCCAAACGTTTTGGGGCAGATCGGGGATATCGGCATTTTCGCCGATCCCGTTCCAATGCCATTCAAAGGCGGAGGTGGTTAGTTTGATGAACTGGCGGGGCGCAAAGTCCAAGCCGAAGGCATCATACCGGTTGCCGATGATGATGTCGTTGTTGGGACCCTGGTTGGATTTGACCCGGCAGGTCAGGGTGAAGTCTCCGGAAAGGCCAGGCGCCGGGAAGTTTCCCGAATCAGGCGGGGAACCGACCGTTACAAAAGCTCCGGTGGCGTCCACTCCATTGAAGCTGAGCACCATACCGTGCCCCGGTTCCGTCACCCAGCTGGCGCCTTCCAATCCCAGACCGCCAAATTGATCATTGCTCAGCGTGCCAGCAGCGGCTGGTCCGGAGACTGACCGGACCACGGTGCCGGCTCCGTCGTTGAGCGGCCACCATCCGTAGAGTGTGGCAGGGGGAACCGTCGATTCCTGGACCCGCAGGCTGAGGGTGGCTTCCGAGGTCAGGCCACCGGGATCGGTGACGCGCACCCGCATGCCGGCAACTCCGGTATCCCCAGCGCCGGGG
>JAYUWQ010001045.1:0-6389 GCA_043753485.1 bacterium | reverse complement strand
GCATAGATCCGTGGTATTTCATCAACTACGGCCGGGCTCCGGGCGATACGGCGTCGCCACTTTCGATGACCATTCTTGGGCTGCGTTTTGCCCATTTTGCCAATGGCGTCAGCGAATTGCATGGCGATGTCGCCCGCCGCATGTGGCAGCACGTCTGGCCGGAGCAGGTGCGCGATGAACTGCCGGTCCGCCACGTCACCAATGGGGTGCATGCCACCACGTGGCTGGCGCCGGAAGTATTGACGCTGCTCCAGCAGCACATCGGCATGGATTGGGAAAAACGCATGAGCGAGCCCAAAATGAGGGCCCTGATCGACGGGATTCCTGACGAGGAAATCTGGCGGGCCCACGAACTGGGCCGCAGCCGCCTGATCCGCTCCGCCCGCGAGTCCATGGAAAAACAACTCACCCTGCGCAATGCCTCCCGCGCCGAGTTGTCCTACGCCCGCAGTATTCTGGACCCTGAAGTCCTCACCATCGGCTTCGCCCGCCGCGCCGCCAGCTACAAGCGCGCCACCTTGTTATTGCGCGACCCGGACCGGCTGGAAGCCCTCATCCACCATGCCCAGCGCCCGGTCCAATTCATCTATGCCGGCAAAGCCCACCCGGCCGACCAGCACGGCAAGGACTTCATCCGCCAGGTGGTGGAATTCTCCAAACGCCCGGGCATCAAACGCCGGTTCTTCTTCCTCGAAAACTACGACATGCGCATCGCCCGCTACCTCGTGCAGGGCGTGGATATCTGGCTCAATACCCCCCGCCGCCGCGTCGAAGCCAGCGGCACCTCCGGCATGAAAGCCGCCATGAACGGGGTCCTGAATGCGTCCATTCTCGACGGCTGGTGGTGCGAAGGTTATGCCCCGGACTGCGGTTTCGCCATCGGCCATGGCGAGGAATACGACGACGACGAATATGCCGACCAAATCGAATCCGCCGCCCTCTACAAGCTGTTGGAAGACGACATCGCGCCGCTCTTCTACGACCGTCCCGGTGGGGGCGATCCGATCGCGTGGATTGCCATGATGAAGGCGTCCATCAAGATGGCCGCAGGCTTCTTCACCAGCCGCCGGATGGTCGATGAATACCGGCAAAAGTTCTATACGCCGGCCTCCGCCAACTATCGCGAGTTGATGGCCAACGGAGGCCAGGCCGCTTTCGCCCTGACTGCCCAGCGCCAGCGTCTGGACAGCCTCTGGAGCGAAGTCCGCGTCGGCACGCCGCTGAGTAACCGCGAGATTTCCCAACTCCACTCCGGCGATAGCTTCGAGGTCACCTGCCCCGTCTTCCTAGGCAGCCTCCGGCCTGAAGAAGTCGCGGTCGAACTCTGCTACGGCACTGCGGATTCCCAGAACCAAATCCGCAAACCCGCCTTTTTTCCCCTCGGCCCCGTCAGCGGGAACCACAATGGCTGGGTCAACTACGCCCTTACCATCCCCTGCCCTGCCAGCGGCCGTTTCGGCATGACAGCCCGGGCCGTCCCTTCCGGCACCCAATGGCGGGCTGTTTCGCCCCCCTACATCACGTGGTCGGGCCCGCAGGGGTAAACGGGCTGCCAGCCAACCTCAAGGCGGGGTGGCACCAAACCTGCATGGATAAGCGGAGCCCATTCAGGAATCCTCCCGGAATGCTTTGTAATTCTGAAATCCCTCATCCATACTTAACCATCTTTCACCCCTCACCTCCCCCGTTCCTGTGAGCAAACCGCGCATCCTCATCGTCACCCCGGAAATCACCTATCTGCCGGATGGCATGGGAAACATGGCGCAGCGGATGCACGCCAAAGCCGGAGGACTGGCGGATGTCTCGGCCTCACTGGTTTCGGCGTTGTTCCAGCTCGGCGCCGATGTCCATGTGGCCCTGCCGAACTACCGGCAGATGTTCAATACCGACGTCTTTGAAATCGTCGCCCAGGAACTGGAAACCATGCGCCGGGCCCTGCCGGAGGAACGCATCCACCTCGCGGAAGACCGGATTTTTTATTACCGCGATTCCGTCTATTCCAGTTACGGCGGGGAGAATCCCCGTATCGCCCTCGCCTTCCAGCGGGAGGTCATCAATAACATCATCCCCCGCGTCCGGCCGGACCTGATCCATTGCAACGATTGGATGACCGGCCTGATCCCCGCCGCGGCCCGCCGCTTCCGCATCCCTTGCCTCTTCACCGTGCACAATATCCACACGGAAAAAATGACACTGGAAGGCATTGAAGGCAGCGGCATCGATGCCGCCCAGTTCTGGAATCAGCTTTATTTCTCGACCATTCCCTACAATTACGAAACCGCCCGGCCCCGCGCCCCGGTCGATCTGCTGGCCTCCGGAATTTTCGCCGCGCACTACATCAATTCCGTAAGCCCGACCTTCCTCAACGAGGTCGCCGATGGCCACCACTCCTTTGTTCCTGACGCCGTCCGGACGGAGATCCGAAACAAACGGGATGCCGGCTGTGCCGTGGGCATCCTGAATGCGCCGGATGATTCATACAATCCCTCCACCGACCCCGCTCTTCCCCTCAACTACAACGCGGATAACTTCATCGAAGGAAAACGAGCCGCCAAACGCCTGCTCCAGGAAAAAACCGGTCTGCGCCGCGACGCGGATGCCCCGCTGCTTTTCTGGCCCAGCCGGCTGGATCCGGTCCAAAAAGGCCCGCAGCTCCTGACGGATATCCTCTACCAAACTCTTGCGGATTATGAGGACGAAGGCCTCCAGCTCGCGGTGGTGGCCAATGGGGAATATCAGCGGCACTTCCACGACATCGTGCGTCATCACGCCCTGCAAAACCGCGTCACCGTCTGCAACTTCAACGAGAACCTGTCCCGGCTTGCCTATGCGGCTTCGGACTTCACCCTGATGCCCAGCCGCTTCGAGCCCTGTGGCCTTCCCCAGATGGTGGCCCCGATTTACGGCAGCCTCACCATCGCCCATAACACCGGCGGCCTGAAGGATACCGTGCACCATCTCAATGAGGAAGGCACTGCCGGAAATGGCTTCGTCTTTGATCATTTCAGCGCCGCCGGCCTGCGCTGGGCGATGGACCGGGCGGTGGATTTCCACCACGGGCCAGCGGCGGGCCGGCAAGCCACCCTGCGGCGGGTCATGCAGGAATCCCTCAAGGAATTCAACCACGCCGAAACCGCCCGCCGCTACTTCGAAATCTACGAGGCGATGCTGCATCGGCCCCTGGTTGTCGAGAATGAGCAACCGGACCAGCCCCCGGTCCCCGCAAAACGTCCCATCAGCCCGGTCCGCACCCGCAGCAGCAAAAAAGCCACCGCCTAGCTTTCTTTCTTTCCTTCCGCGCATGTCCCAGACTCCACCGTCAATCCCGGGTACGCCACCGGCCCCGCCCCGCTTGCGTGATGACCCCTGGCTGACGCCCTATCTTCCCGACCTCGACCGCCGGCACGACAAAACCACCGCCCTGCTCCGCCAGCTCACGGAAAACGGCCGCGTCTCCCTCCCGGAATTCGCCCTCGGCCACCATTACTACGGGCTTCACCGCACCAGCACCGGCTGGGTTTTCCGGGAGTGGGCACCCCACGCCAGTGCCATTTTCCTGACTGGAGATTTCTGTGGCTGGCAGCAACTCCCGGAACTGGCGCTGCAGCGGCTCAATGCCCATGGGGACTGGGAACTGCAGTTGCCCCTTTCCACCCTGACCCACAGCCAGCACTACCGGCTCGACGTCTTCTGGCCCGGCGGCTGGGGAGACCGCATCCCCGCGTGGTCCCAGCGGGTCGTCCAGGATCCCCAATCCCTCATTTTCACCGCCCAGGTCTGGGACGTGCCGCCCTACGTCTGGAAAAACCACCGCCCCCGCCACCTGCCGGAGCGGCCGCTCCTCATTTACGAAGCCCACATCGGCATGGCGCAGGAGACGCCGAAAGTCGGCACCTACCGCGAGTTCCAGGACCTCATCCTTCCCCGCATCGCGGCCTCCGGCTACAATGCGGTGCAGATCATGGGCATCCTCGAACACCCCTACTACGGCTCCTTCGGTTATCATGTCAGCAGCTTCTTCGCCCCCAGCAGCCGCTTTGGGACCCCGGAGGAATTCAAGGAACTCGTCGACACTGCCCATGGGCTCGGTCTCGCCGTCATCATCGACCTGATCCATTCGCACAGCGTCAAAAACGAAAGCGACGGCATCTCGCGTTTTGACGGCACCCTCTATCAATACTTCCACGAAGGCGACCGCGGCGAGCACCCCGCCTGGGACAGCCGATGCTTCGACTACGGCAAGCCCGCCGTCCTGCATTTCCTGCTCTCCAACTGCCGGTGCTGGACCGAGGACTATCAACTCGACGGGTTCCGTTTCGACGGCATCACCTCCATGCTCTATTTTGACCATGGTCTCGGCAAAGCCTTTACCGGCTACGACGACTACTTCCATCCCGGAATTGATGAAGACGCCCTCGCCTACCTTGCCCTCGCCAATCAACTGATCCACACCCTGAACCCCGGGGCCCTCACCATCGCCGAGGATGTATCAGGCATGCCTGGGCTCGCCGCCTCCGTAGAAGAGGGAGGCGCCGGCTTCGACTACCGCCTCGCCATGGGGGTGCCGGACCTATGGGGCAAGCTCGGCTCCGACACCCCGGACGAAGCATGGAATGTCGAAACCCTCTGGCACGAGCTCACCAGCCGCCGGGCCGAGGAACAGGTCATCAGTTATGTCGAAAGCCATGATCAGGCTATCGTCGGTGGGAAAACCTTTATTTTCCGCCTGCTGGATGCCGCCATCTACACCGACATGGCCCTGTCCACCACCAACCCGCATGTGGACCGCGGCATCGCCCTCTGGAAGCTGGCCCGCCTCCTCACCCTCACCACCGCAGCCCATGGCTATCTGAATTTCATCGGGAATGAGTTCGGCCACCCGGAGTGGGTGGACTTTCCCCGCGCCGGCAACCAGTGGTCCTATCACTACGCCCGCCGCCAGTGGTCCCTGCGCGACAATCCGGATCTGAAATACCACGCGCTCGGCGATTTCGATGCCGCCATCATGCACCTGCTGGGCGACCCCGCCATCTTTGCCGCCACGCCTTACAAACATTACAGCCACGTCAGCGACCAGGTGATGGTCATCCAGCGCGGCGCCCTCCTGATCGCCTTCAACTTCCATCCGGTCCGCAGCTTCACGGACCATGCAGTTCCCGCGCCGGAGGGAGCGTGGGAACTGGTGTTGGACACGGACGAGCCACGTTTCGCCGGTCCCGGCCGGCTTGCCCTCCGCCAGCGCTATCAAACGACCCCTGTGAACGGGTCCCCTCAATTGCTCCTTTATCTCCCAGCCCGCTGCGCCCTCGTGCTGGCCCGGTCCACCTCCGGCTGAAGTCCTGGGTCCGGCCGAAAAAAATTACCTGTCCCACTGAAATTCAGGACTATAAATTCCGAGTATTATCCGAAGACTTTCCCGTTCCCCGCAAGTCCATCAACCTCCTACCAGCCCACACCATGAGCGATCCCACACCACCCAGCATTCCTCCGGTTCCAGAAGAAACGCCCTATACCCCTCCAGCAGCGCAAATCACTCCGCCGCCTCCTGAAGCGGCATCGGATCTGGCAATTACCGAGAATGACAAGACCATGGGAATGATCTGTCATCTCAGCGCTTTCGCGGGCGTCATCATTCCATTTCCTTTTGCCAATGTGGTTGGACCGCTGGTGATGTGGATGACCCAAAAAGACAAATCCTCGTTCCTGGATTACCACGGCAAGGAGTCGCTGAATTTCCAAATCACGGTCGCGATCGCGGTCGTTATTGCTATGCTCGCCATGTTCGTTCTGATCGGCTTTCTGTTGCTTCCTGCGGTCGGACTTTATGCCATCGTCATGACCATCATTGCGGGAGTAAAGGCGAAGGAAGGGGTCCGTTACCGTTATCCCTACACGCTGAGGCTCGTAAATTAACAGGTCCCGGCAGGCAGACGGTTCTGCCCCGGTTTTTTGTGCAGGTCCGGCGCTCCAGCGCCGGGACTGCATTTTTTTTTGCAATCTCCGGCAACCGTCCCGCGGAGCATTGGCGTTGTTGCCTCTGCAGGCCACCGGCGTGTGCCGGACCGGTCAGCAGATTCAATAAAAAACCCAATCATCAGCCTCCCTATGAAAATCCTCAGCACCTCCCTGTTTGTCCTCTCCGTCATCCTGGCTCCCATCGCCGCCCGGGCGGAAGCCTCCACCAAAAATGTGGTGGAAATCGCCGCCGGCAACAAGGATTTCTCCACTTTGGTCGCCGCCGTGAAAGCCGCCGGTCTCGCCGAAACCCTGAGCGGCAAAGGTCCCTTCACCATTTTCGCCCCAACCAATGAAGCCTTCGCGAAACTTCCCGCCGGCACCGTGGAAGATCTGCTCAAGCCCGAAAACAAGGCCAAGCTCACCGCCATCCT
>JAYUWQ010001044.1:0-6397 GCA_043753485.1 bacterium | reverse complement strand
CCAACAGACGGCGGGCATTGTCGAAATAGATTTTGCGGGTCACCTCCGGAGGCAGGCCGATGGCATTGATGGTCCAGTCCCCCTGGATTGGCGTCATGTGGGCCCAATCCCGGTCATTGGTTTCCAGCCAGCGCCAGCATTTGTTGTAAAACGTTACCCCATCGTCATCGGTCGGGCGTTCGTCATCGCCGGCAGACCCGAGGATCAGCCGGTCATACACCATGAAGTCCGTGGCAAAAAGAATGCGGTCCGCATGTTTGGTGAAGACCCGGCGCACCTCCTCCGGCGCATGACGGCCGATCTCCGGGATGCGCGCCGCGAGGTCAGCCATCATGTTGGGATATTTGTCCAGCATCCGGTCCACCCACGCCAGGTCCTCCGCATTGTTGGCAAAATGCACGCAGACAAACGTCGTTTTCGGATGCCGTGCAATGACGTGGTTCAGCGCCTCCAGCAGTGTCTCCCGTTTGGGGAATTTCGCGTTATCCCCGAACCACCAGTTGCGGTGGTCCTTCAGTTCCTTCCACCGCTCGTTCTGGCTATCAAACGCCTTCCAGAAGGCCTCCGGATCCGCCACATGAACGGAGACCGGCAGGCCCAATTCCCCGCACTTGGCCCACACCGCGTCGAGCCGCGGATCATCGATGGAAATGAGCTTTTGGTTTTTATCCTTCAGAAACAACCCCAGCCGTTTGTATTCCTTGAAACCTGCCGCGCCCAAGCGGTGGCCTTCCTCGATTTGTGCCGCAGCCCGGGCGCTGAAGTCCGGTTCATCCCAGCTGGAGTAGTCCAGGTTCACGTAGTGCACAAACCGCCCGGGATACCTCCCATCCGCCAACGCCTTCACTTTTTCGAAAGCGGATTTCCCGTCCTTTTCCGGCGTGACCGTGCCTCCACTCAAATTCACTCCAATACCCACCCCGGCCTTGTCCATGATCCGCACCGCCCGGTCAAACCGCTCCAGCGTTCCGTCGATGTGCATGTGAAGATCGATCACCCGCTTCTCCGACCGCCACTGCGCTGGCAATCCTTTGGTGATATCCGCCAGCTCCTCCCGCGCCCATACTGCCCACCCTGCCACCACCACCCCCAATAAACCAAGCGCTGCCCCGGCCGGGGAAAATGGAAAACGCAATTGTTTCATCCCCCCAATAACCGCCTCCATTTCGCCAAGGCAAGAAAAACCTCCCTGCCCGCGCTCCAGGCGGGCCCACTGTCGGCCATGGTGGAACTTGTCAATTCCCGTTCGTTATGATATTGCTGCCGCCATGTCGATCTCTCCTGACCACATTCTGCAAACCGGTTTCGCCTTCTGGAGCTCCAAGACCCTGCTCAGCGCAGTGGAAATGGAACTGTTCACGGAACTCGCCAGGCACCCCGGTGATCTCGCCACCCTGCAAGGCCGGCTCGGCCTGCATCCCCGCGGGGCGCGGGATTTCCTCGATGCCCTCGTGGCCTTGGGATTTCTGTTGCGGGGCGAAGACGGAATCTACCGCAACACCCCGGATACCGAAGTCTTCCTCGACAAAGCCAAGCCCTCCTACATCGGCGGCATCATGGAGATGGCAAATCACCGCCTGTATCCGTTCTGGGGCAACCTCACCGCCGGCCTGCGCACCGGCGAGGCCCAGAATGAATCCAAAAACGGCCAGGATCCCTTCGTGACCCTCTATGCGGATCCCGCACGCCTGCGCGAATTCCTGCGGGCTATGTCAGGGGTCAGCCGCGGGGCGAATATGACCATCGCCCAGCAGTTTCCGTGGGCGGATTACCGGACCTGCGCCGACATCGGCACCGCCCAGGGTGACCTCATCACCCAGATCACCCTCGCCCAGCCGCATCTGCAGGGAATTGGTTATGATCTTCCCGAAGTCGGCCCGGTCTTTGAAGACTACATTGCGGTCAACGGGCTCTCTGACCGGGTCCACTTCGCCGGTGGCAGTTTTTTCACGGATGATCTGCCCAAAGCCGATGTGCTCCTCTTCGGCCACATCCTGCACGACTGGGACCTGCCCACCAAAAAGATGCTGCTCGCCAAAGCCTGGGCCGCCCTGCCTCCCGGCGGCGCTGTGGTGGTGTATGACGCCATCATCGACGATGACCGGAAACAAAACGCGTTCGGCCTGCTCATGAGCCTGAACATGCTGATCGAAACCCCGGGCGGCTTTGATTACACGGGCGCAGATTGTATCGGCTGGATGCGCGAAGCCGGATTCAAAGACTGCCGGGTGGAGCATTTGACCGGACCCGATTCCATGGTGATTGGAATCAAATAACTTTCTGAGCCGCGTCCCTGCCACCCTGCGTCCGGCGGGCGCGTCCTCATTGTGGAGTTCGTCCCCAATGAGGACGCATCACCCCGCCGCCGGCCGCCAGCTTCAGTCTCGTCATGCGGGACACCACCCCGGAAGGAGATGCCTATTCCTTCGCCGAATATCAAAAAATGCTGACCGGAGCCGGCTTCCACGATGCCACCCTCCACCGCCTGCCCCCGACTGGGGAGAGCGCAGTGCTGGCGACGGCCTGAGGCAAAGCGGATCAGAATTCCCCAGTCCCGTTGCGTTACTAACATTTTTCCAACCTTGGTTCCCTTCCGCCATTCTCAACAAAACACCGCCATGCCACCCCCCTCACCAAACCTTCCTCCCTTACCTCCCGGCGCTCGTTTCTGAAAACCTCCGCTGCCCTCGCCGGCAGCGGGCCGATGCTGACGGGGGTGGCCGCGGCGCAGGCCGGCGGGGCCAAGGGACCGCTCTTCGCTTATGTCGGCACGTTCAGTTCTCCGCTCCGCGATGTCCTGCCCACCCAAGTGGACCTGCCTCCAGGCCATGGCCGCGGCATTTCCACTTCCATCCTAACAGCCATTCGTTTTATTCCATCCAGGATGGAGGGATCCAATCTCGTCCTGTTTGACTACGATGCCGCCTTGGGACGGCTGACCCCGCGCCAAACCATCTGCAGCCTGCCGCCGGGTTTCGCTGGCAGCAACTTCTGCTCGGAAATCCTGCTCCCCGCAGACGGCCGTTTCCTCCATGCCGGCAACCGCCTGCACGACAGTATCGCCATTTTCTCCATCGGCGGAAACAGAACCCTGACCTATCTCCGCGAGGAGTGGACCCGGGGAAATTATCCGCACAGTTTCAATTTTGACCCCAGCGGCCAGTTCCTCTATTCCTGCAACCAGCGCGGCGACAACATCACCACTTTCAGGGTGGACCCCCAATCCGGCTGCCTTCGCGTTCACCGGCCACTACACCCTGGTCGGCAATCCTTCCATCATCGTTTTCCTCGATCCCGCACAGGCCGGCCAGTAAACGCCACTCCGGCGGGCCAAGCCCGGGTCAGTTCCGGTCGCGGAGCCGGGAGGGCTGCCTCACCCATCCACCAAACCATCTCCCCACCGATCCCTTTCCGTGACCCCGGCCAAAGGTGGCGGATTCTACGCTTTGCTAAACCGCCCATCGCCGCAATTATCCGGCAAAAACGCCGGGCCCGCCCCGCCGCCATCGAAACCAAGCAACAGACGAGGAACCCCACATCATGAGGAGCCAGAAACAAACCAACAAAGCCCCCCGGCCCCACAAGGCCACGAGTTCAGCCCGGGGATGGTCCGGCGGCCCTGCTGGCTTTATCCCGGCCCCGAAATTTTCCCTTAAGGCCAGGAAACCTGCCGCAGAACCGGAGCCCCCGGCCCCTGGCATGGCAACCCCCGGCGAAGCCGCTCCCGCTGAGGCCGTTCCGGTGAAGTAAGGCTCAATGCGCCTGATCCTCCGCGGATTTTCCACGGAGTTTTTTGAAGCCTGCCACCAACAGCAGCACCAGGATACCGGCGATGAGTCCGCACAGCCCATTCAGCACGGGAGGCGCGACCGGCGCGAGCACCGCACCCACGGTTCCGGTGGCTTTCAAGGATGCCGCCGCGTGCTCAATGAGATGATGCAGCCAAGGAATGCCATGCGTGACAATGCCGCCACCCACGAGGAACATCGCGGCCGTGCCAAGAACGGACAGACTCTTCATCAGGAAGGGAGCTCCCCACAGGATGGCCCCGCCGGCCTTTTGTGCCAAAGCGCTGCGGCGTTGGGTGAGGTAAAGGCCCGCGTCGTCGAGCTTCACAATCCCTGCCACCAACCCGTAAACACCCACGGTCATGACCAGCGCGATGGCTGAAAGCACCAGTACCTGCCTCATGAAATCCTGCCCGGCCACAATACCGAGGGTGATGGCGATGATTTCCGCGGAGAGGATAAAATCCGTGCGGACCGCTCCTTTGATTTTCTCCGCTTCCGTCTCCACGATCTCCTGGGGCGAATTGGCCGCCAGCACCGCGATCTCCTGCCCGGCTGCTTCCGGCGATTTCCTTTCGCGGTGCCGCATGGTGTGGTGCAGCTTTTCCACCCCCTCGAAGCACAGGAAAAGCCCGCCGACCATCAGCAGCGGGACAATTGCCCAGGGAGCGAAGGTTCCGATCAGCAGAGCCAGGGGAACGAGGATCAGTTTGTTGAGGAACGATCCTTTGGCGACGGCCCACACCACCGGCAGTTCACGCGGCGAAACCACCCCACTCACCTTTTGGGCATTCAGGGCCAGATCATCTCCCAGCACCCCGGCCGTCTTCGCCGCCGCTTTTTTGGTAAGGATGGAAACGTCGTCGAGAATCGACGCGATATCGTCGAGCAAAGTGAGCAAACTACCGGCAGCCATGGCCCGTGACCTTGGGGACTTTTCCTGACCAGGCAAGGGGCAACGGCAGGAGGGAGAGCACCTTTGTAGCGCTTTCCCCCCCTGCCCATGGCTCCGCAGCAGCAGGATGGAACCACAGCTGCGGGAACAACATCCGCGTCGTGGACCCGATTTTTCCGTCCCCGCCCCCCCCGCCGCCCGGCTTCCGGAATCAACCTTGGGGCGGCCACACCACCCCCTCGAGTTCCTTGGGCAGCCCCGTGGGGTTGGTTGGATAGATCAGCGAGAGGTCCATTTGCGATTTCGAACCTTGAAGAAACTCCAACTCCTCCGGCGCACCGATGATGAGCCAGAGCACTTCCTCATCCGTGTCGTTGAATACCTGACGCAACTGGTCCGGCCCGACCAGCACGCCACCGTATTTCGGCACGGTCAGGGTTTCCTCGCCCACCCGCAGGCGACCCGTGCCTTCCAGCACAAAATAAAACTCCTCGGCCCGGAGGTGCTTGTGCAGCGTGTTCGCACTGCGGGGCGGCATCCGCCATAACCGTGCGCCCATGTTCCCGCTCCCGGTGCGCTCCAGATAATCCGCGTTGGGGATCTTCATCAGATTGGACGGCCGCCAGACGAGGTCTTCCGGCTTGATGAGGTGGTATCCAGTGACAGATTTCATGGATGGATGCCATCCGGTAAACTTTCCTCGGGGTGGAGACAATGCCTTTCGGGAAATCCTTGATCCCTCGCCTGCAACCCGATTCGCATTCCGCGGAACTCCGGTTATACTCCTTCCATGACTGCTCCCGTCGTCCTAATCACCGGCGCCTCCCGTGGCATCGGATTCGCCGCCGCAAAACAACTCACCGCCCGCGGGGCCACCGTCATTCTCGCCAGCCGCGACCTGCAGCGCGCGGAACGAGCCGTGCGTGAAATCGGAGCCCCGGCCGAAGCCCTCCAACTCGACATCACCAACGAATCCTCCCTGCACGCCGCGGCGGAGGTGATCGGCCGCCGTCACGGGCGGCTCGACGTGCTGGCGAACAACTCCGCCGTCCTGCTCGACCACTACGAAACCTTGTCAGAACTGAAACCCGCAACCCTGCGCGAAACCCTTGAAACCAACGTCATCGGCACCTTCCACGTGACGCTGGCGATGCTGCCGCTCCTCGAAAAATCCTCCGCGCCGCGGATCATCAACGTCTCCAGCGGAGCGGGTCAGTTGGACGGCACGCCCCAACCGTGGGCCCCAGCCTACTCGATCAGCAAGACCGCGCTCAACATGCTCACCCAACAACTGACTGCCGCCCTGCCGCAGGTTGTGGTCAATTCCATGTGTCCCGGCTGGTGTCGCACCGAAATGGGGGGCTCCGAAGCCCCGCTCAGCGCCGACGAAGGCGCGGACACCTTCGTCTGGCTTGCGCTCGACGCGCCCCAATCGCTGCGTGGCTCATTCGTCAAGCAACGTCAGGTGATTCCGTGGTAAGGTGAATGCGCAAGGGCCCCTTGAGACAATGGTTTCACGAGGAATAGACGACGAAATCAACGCCAGAAACGGAACTGATGCAGCCAGGAGGTAATGCGGAAGGCCGGAGCCACGATGCGATGGAGAATGGCGGCCCCCTTCTCCATCGCCACCACCTTGTCATGATAAACCCAGACGGTGAAATCCAACGCCTCCACACTGGTCTCGCCGCCTTGCAGAAAAATGATCCAATCG
>JAYUWQ010001043.1:0-2565 GCA_043753485.1 bacterium | reverse complement strand
CGCCCCTTCCCAGGTCGGTTTTGTGGAAGCTCATGGCACCGGAACCGCGGTGGGTGACCCTATCGAAGCCACCGCCCTCGCCGAGGCCCTGTGCGTGGACCGCAGTCCGGACGCTCCTCTCGCCATCGGTTCGGTGAAAACCAACATGGGCCACCTCGAGACCGCCGCCGGTGTGGTCGGACTGGTCAAAGGATTGCTGGTTCTGAAACACCGTCAGATTCCGGCCAGTCTGCATTTCACGACTCCCAGCGAACACATTGATTTCGCCGCCTTGAAACTACGGGTGCCCACGACCTTGGAAGCGTTTCCCGAAAGTGATGGTCCCCGCCTCGTGGGGGTCAACTCGTTTGGATTTGGCGGAGCCAATGCCCACGTCATTCTCGCAGAACCACCGGTGCGCGCTCCATCGGTCCATGAACCTCTCCTGACAGACCGTGCCTGGCCGCTGGTGCTCTCCGCCCGTTCGGAAACCGCCCTGCAGGGCGTGGCCGGCCGGTTGGCCGAATGGATCGAAGTCCATCAAAAAGGCAACGGCACCTCCCCCCTGCTGCCGTCGCTGGTTTACACCTTGGGCGCCCGCCGCAATCATCATCCCCACCGGATCACCCTCGCGGCCCAGTCCTGTTACGAGCTGGTGCAGGAATTGCAGGCTTTTGCCGCCGGAGAGAGTGGCGGTCAGGCCCTGACCTCCTTCACGCCCCGGCGCGAGGAGGCACCCCGCATTGGTTTTGTGATGAGCGGACAGGGTCCGCAATGGTGGGGCATGGGACGCGAACTCATGGAAAATGAGCCGGTGTTCCGCGAAGCGATGGAAGCCTGTGCGGCTGCCATGAAGCCGCACGCGCGCTTCTCGCTGCTCGAAGAATTGGCGCGGGATCAGGAGACGTCCCGGCTGCAGCAGACCGAGGTGGCCCAGCCCGCCATCTTTGCCTTCCAATTTGCCCTCAGTGCCCTGTGGAAATCCATGGGAGTGAGGCCTGCCGCGATCGTCGGCCATAGCGTGGGTGAGATCGCGGCGGCCTGCGTCGCCGGAATTCTCAGCATGGAGGAAGCGGCGCGGGTGATCGTGCTGCGCGCCCGCCTGATGCACGAATGTGCCCGCGGCGAGGGCACCATGCTGGCCGTGGGGCTTTCCGAAGAGGAAGCCCAGCTCCTGCTGGCCGGTCATGGCCGCGAGGTCAGCATTGCCGCCTTCAATGGTCCGAAATCTCTGACCCTTTCCGGACCGCAGCCTGTGCTGGAAGTGATCCGCGCGGAGCTCGAGGCCAAGTCCGTGTTTGCCCGTTTCGTCAGGGTGGAACATCCTTTCCACCATGCCCTGATGCAGCCGGCGGCCGACGCCCTTACCGCCGCGCTGGCCGATCTGGCGCCGCAGCCTGAGTCCGTGCCTTTCTTCAGCACCGTAACCGGCCAGCAACAGGCCGGGCGGGACTGCACCGCCGCCCATTGGGGCCGGGGCATCCGGCAAGCCGTGCAGTTTGTGCCGGCCGTCATTGCCCTGGCTGATTTTGGGGTCGATGTGTGGTTGGAGATCAGCTCCCATCCGGCGCTTTCCATCTCGATCCAGGAGTGCCTCGCCGCCCGCGGACAGAAAGCCAACGTCACCTCGTCGACCCGCCGCGAACGCGAACATACCTGCTTGGTCGAAGCCGCCCTGGCGCTCCACCGGGCCGGGGTCACCCTCGATTTTGGCGCGATGACGCCATCCCGCGAGTTGCTCTCCCTGCCGGCCTATCCATGGGACCGCAGCCGGTGGTGGCATGAATGCAGCGAATTGCGCGACAGCCGCCTCTCCCCCGGTGGAAAAGGATTGTTGGACCAGCGCCTGCCCCGGGCCACCCCCACATGGATTGCCCGGCTCGATGGCCGGCACATGGCCTTCCTGAAGGATCACAAAGTCGACACCCATGTGATTTTCCCCGGGGCTGGCTTTGTGGAAATGGTGCTGGAAGCCGGGGTGCAGTTATTTGAAGGACGGCCGTTTGCGATTGAGGACTTTGAGATCCGCAAGCCGCTCATCCTGCCCGATCCTCCCTCGGGTCTGGTGATGGAACTCACCTACGAACCCGGCGAGCGCACCTTTACGATCCAGAGCAAGTTCGACCAGGCGGCCTCGTGGTCGGTCCACGTCGTCGGGTCCATGCGCAGCGAGCGCACCGAATCGTCCTTCGGGGCTTCGGAGTGGCTGACGCCGGGCCCGGAATTGGAGCCGGAAGGCGTCGGCCAGTTCTACGGCCACATGAGCGATCTGGGATTGCGTTATGGCGATGAATTCCGTCCCATCCGGGAACTGGCCGCGGGCGGCGGCAAATCGGCCGGCCGAGTTTCCTTGTCTGAAGGAATCGGCAAGCGGGCCGCTGAATATGCCCTGCACCCCGTGCTGCTGGATGGGGCCCTGCAAATCTTCTCGGCCGGAGCCAAAACGGTCGAGGACCGCCGTGCGAAGATGAAACTGCCGGTGCGTTTTGCCCGCATTCTTTTCCTGCGTTCCCCGGGGGCTTCCAGTAAAGTCAGTGCCCGGGTGCTGCACTTCAATGATGAGCTGATCGAAGGCCGCATCTCGCT
>JAYUWQ010001042.1:0-2567 GCA_043753485.1 bacterium | reverse complement strand
ATGCCCCGGGAAAACTTCCACCCCCGCTTCAATCTGGCCGAAATCAACTTCGTGGAGAAAAACTGGCCCCAGGCCCGCAAGGAATTCACCGAACTGCTCGCCAGCAGCAATGTGCCGGATTCCGGCACCCGGCGTCTCATGGAATACAAGATTTTCATCTGTCACCTGCAGGAAAAAGAAGCCGCCGCCGCCGAGAGCATGCTGGAAAAGTTTGACCAGTACGACAACGATTCCCCGGCTTATTATTTCGCCATGGCGGCGACTTCCTTTGCCAAGGAAAAGAAAGAGGAAGCCGAGGAATGGCTCGCTTCCGCCTCCAAGATCTACCCCAAGGAAATCAACGATGTCTATCAGGATTCCCTCGTGGAGGTCGGCTGGCTGCAGACCCTCCAATAACAGGAGCACGCCCACCCGCAGAGCACTTTCCTGAAACACTCCGGACATGCCCAGCGGCCCCTCCGCCCCTGCTGATCCATGGCTCATCGCCGTAGACCGCGGCGGCACCTTCACCGATTGCTGCGCCACGGATCCCCAAGGGCGCCGTCATCGGGCCAAGCTCCTTTCGAACGGCGGCCTCCGCGCCGGCATCATTGTGATGGCCCGGCGAAATGCCGTCACTCTGCTTTCCCACGGCTGGCACCGTGACGGATTTTTCAGAGGCTGGAACGCTCGCCTCTTCTTCCCCGGCAAGGCCCACCGGCCGGAATGGGCCGCCCCCGTGGAGCACTCCTCCGGAGCCACCCTGACATTTATTGAACCGCTCCCTGCAGGCATTCCTCCGGACAGCTTCATGGAGTTGGATACCGGCGAACCCGCCCCCGTCACCGGAGCCCGCCTCCTCACTGGCACGCCGCTGGGCACCCCTTTCCCTCCCCACCGCTTCCGCCTCGCCACCACCCTGGCCACCAACGCCCTGCTGGAAAATCAGGGCGCCGCCGTGGCCTTCTTTGTCACCGGCGGCTTCCGCGATCTCCTGACGATCGGCGACCAGCGCCGCGCGGACCTCTTCGCCCTGCACCATCAGCGCGACCGGCCCCTGCATCAGCATGCCGTGGAAGTCCACGAGCGCCTTGATGCCACTGGCGGGGTCCTGCTTCCGCTGGACCCGGCCGCCTTGTCCGTCCAGGCCGCAGTTCTCGTGGGCCAAGGCATCACCACTGCCGCGGTGGCCCTCGCCCATAGCGACCTCAATCCCGCCCACGAACACGCGGTCCGTGATCTCCTCCGCGCCGCCGGTTTCACCACCGTCTCCCTCAGTTCCGACCTCTCCGCCCAGGTCCGCCTCCTTCCCCGCGCCTCCACCGCCGTGGTCGATGCCGCCCTCGCCCCCGTGATGCGCGGTTTTGTCCAACAAGTGCTCCAGGCGCTCGGTCCGGAGTGCCTCGCCTTTCATTGCCTGACCAGCGCCGGCGGCCTCGCTGAACCTGCCAGCTTCCACGCCAAGGACAGCCTCCTCAGCGGTCCTGCCGGAGGCGTGGCCGGATGCGCTGCTGCTGCCCGCAGGGCCGGAATCGATCGTATCCTGACCCTCGACATGGGCGGCACCAGCACCGACGTCGCCCGCTGGGAAGGTGATTTTCTCTATCAATTCGAACAACGCCTCGGCCAATCCATCATCCTGGCCCCTTCCCTGCGCATCGAAACGGTCGCTGCCGGAGGGGGGTCCATCTGTGCCGTCACCGCCGGTGCCCTCACCGTCGGCCCCCGCAGCGCCGGAGCCGACCCCGGCCCCGCCTGTTATGGGCGTGGCGGCCCCCTCACCCTGACGGATGTCAATCTCCTGCTCGGCCGGCTCGATCCTGACAAGACCAGCATTCCCCTGCACCGGGCCCCGGCGCTCGCCGCCCTGACCAAGCTGAAACAGGACATGCAAACCCAGGGCCTGCCTGTCCCCGATCACGATCATCCCCTCCTCGCCGGCCTCCTCCAAATCGCCATCGGCCGCATGGCCGAAGCCGTCCGCTCCATCTCCGTGCGGGATGGCTGCGATCCCTCCGATTACACCCTCCTCGCTTTCGGCGGGGCGGGCCCGCAACACGCCTGCGCCATCGCAGAGGAACTCGGCATCCGTCAGATCCTCGTGCCCGCCGAAGCCGGTCTCCTCAGCGCCGCCGGAGCCGCCGCCAGCCAGCCCGGACACTTCGGCCAGCAACAACTCCTCCAACCGCTCGCCGATGCCGCATGGCTCGCCCCGGTCCTGAACAGACTCGAAGCTGAAACCCTCACCGCCTTTAACGACCCTCAAGCCCGCATCCGCCGCCGCCTCGCCGATCTGCGCCTCCAGGGACAGGACACCGCCCTGACCATTCCCTTCCAATCCCCGGCCGAACTGCCCGCCGCTTTCCAATCCTGGTTCCAGCAACTCTACGGATACTCCCCGCCCCCGCACCGCGCCATCGAAGTCGTTTCCCTCCGCGTCCTTGCCTCCCTCCCGGAAGAGCGGCTGCCCCCCGAATCCTTCCCCGTCCATCCGACCCACCCTGCCCCGGCGCAGCCGCTGGTCATCCAGGACCATTTCAGCACCCTCATCCTCGAACCCGGCTGGTCCGCCGGGCGCGGCAGCGAAG
>JAYUWQ010001041.1:0-2570 GCA_043753485.1 bacterium | reverse complement strand
CAAGGGCTGCTTCTGCGGCGGCACCAGCATGACCCCACAGATGGTCCGCTTCCTCAGCGAGGAAGTGCTGGAAAACAAAGCGCAGTTTGTCCCCACCTACGGGAATACCCTGATGGGACTCGCCTGCAGCCTGCCCGCCACGCTCAAGGACAATGGGTACAGCGTGACTTATTACTCCCCGCAGCCCCGCGCCGTCCTCCGGATCGTCGATGGCAAACAAACCGACCGCGTCATGGATTACGGCGAATACGGCCGCGTGGAATTGACCACCCTGACCAAGGAATTCTTCATGCCCCGCTTCCTCGAACGCGACGAAGCCATCCGCCGCCTCCCCTGCGAAAAATACCCATGGGACGGGGTGGGTGATGTGCGACCCTTCGGTGCCTTGGAGAAAAAAGTCGTGGAAGGCGTCTATTAAACCATTCCCCTCGTCAGTACCAACCTGTAGCCTGACTATGTCGCAGAAGAGTCGGGATCAGAGCAGGGGCCAGGCCACTCCCCGTCACCCTCACGATTTCCCTGCCTCTCCTGGCGCGGCCGGTCCCGGATGGGGCAGGGGCATCTGTTGCTCCTCCGCCACCTCGAGGTTGCTGGTCGCCAGTTCGATCTCCGACTCGTGCCGGTCATAGGCTGTCAGGCACAGCCGCAGCATTTCCAGTCCCGCTTCGCGCTCATCATGGACAATCCCGCCGGGATCCACCTCCCGCAAAGCATCCACTTCTGAGGGAAAGCGGGCCCGGCACAGGGTCGCGATCTTCGGATTCCGCTCCTTGGCAATCGTCAGAGCCGTCCGGGCCAGCTCCACGTGAGGAAAGGTGATCACGATCACCCGGGCCCGGTCCACGCCCGCCAGCTCCAGGGTATCCGCCTGCGATATATCCGCAAACAGCACCGAGTGCCCCTCTTTAATAAGGCGCCGCGCGGTCTGGGCATTCAGCTCCACAATTACGACTGGGATTTGCAGCCGGTCCAAGGCCTGATGCACCATACGCCCCACGGTGCCGTAGCCACACAAAATCGCATGATCCCGCACTTCGCGCATCCGTTTGCTGAAATCCTTGCCGCTCTCGGGTTTCTGGGCCGTCCCGCTGCGCACCACCTCCCAACGGCGCGTGGCAGGAATGACCACCCGCATGATCAAGGGGGACAGTCCCAGCGTCAGCACCACTTCAATCAGCAGCGTCTGCACCACCAACGGGCTCAAAAGCCCCGAAGCGGCTGCCTTGTTCGCCACCACGACGGCAAATTCCCCCACCCCGGACAGCGCGATTCCTGATAAAAGGGCCCCCCGCAGGGGCACTCCACCCCACCGGCCCGCCAGCGTCAGCACCGCGGCCTTGATCACCAGAATCCCGGCCGCTCCCACCAGCAGCATCTGCCAGTGCCGGAGGAAAAACGGCACATCCACAAAGGCCCCCACCGAGACAAAAAAGATCGTCAGGAAAAAATCGCGGAAGGTCACCGCCTCTGCCATGATGCGGTGACTGTAGACCGAACCGCTCACCGCCAACCCTGCCGCAAAGGCGCCCAGGGCGGAATTCAGCCCTAGCAGGCTCCCCATCGAAGCAATTCCCGCGCACAAGGCCAGCACCGAGAGGGTAAACAATTCCCGGCTCCGTGAATGGCTCACCACCCGCAGCAATTGCGGAATGCCATACCGGCTCAGGAAAGCCGCCGCCGTCAGAAACACCAGGCCCTTGACCGTCAGGATGCCGGTCAATTTCGCCGCCTCCGAGAGATCCAGCCCACTGGTGATCCCCGGCAGCAATACCAGTAGCAAAATCACGGCAATGTCCTGCAATAGGGCCACCCCCAGGGTCATCCGTGCTCCGGGATGATTCGCCAACCCGAAATCCTGGAACAACTTCAATCCGACGGCGGTGGAGGAAAGCGCCGCCAGAAAGGAAGTCAGGGCCAGAGCTGCTCCGCTCACCCCGAGCCAGCCCAGGACCACTGCCGCCAGCGCCGTCGTCAATCCCAGCTGCGCCAACCCCGCCACCAACCCGGTGCGGCGCAGTTGCATCAGCTCGTGAAGCGAAGACTCCAGCCCGATCGTGAACATCAGCAGAATAATCCCGACATTCCCCATTTGGCCCAGCAAATCAGCCGCTGGACTGCCCGTCTTCAGATTCACCAGTCCAGACACCGCGAGCAGCACCCCACACAGGAAATAACCGGGCAGGGGAGGCAGCTTCACCTTCCCCAGTAATAAAGAAGTCCCCACCGCGAGCAGCAGCGCCAGCGTCAGGACCAGTAAAAATTGGTCCTCGGCTCCTCCGCCCGCTGCAAAAAACACTGAATAACCTGGCATCCCCCAGTTAAGCCCCGAATCACCCTGCTGCAACGTGGCAGGACGTGGCGACCCATACATCGTTCCCGTCCGGGCTCCTTCCGGCTCACTCGAATGGACCGCCAAGCCCCCGGCAGCGGGAGGCCTAACTCTGATTGAGGGCAGTTACCCGTGCGAAACGGCGTTAGCGGGCCGAATTCCACGGGTGTGCAGGCTGTTTCCGCGGGGAGGAGAAAGGAATTTAAAAAAAGGAATGAAAAGGAGTTGCGAAGTTTCTTGG
>JAYUWQ010001040.1:0-6426 GCA_043753485.1 bacterium | reverse complement strand
AAATCACCCAATGGGAGGGGCAGGAAGTGGCGGCCCGCCGCGTCGCTGCGGATTTGAAGGAGGATCAGGCGGCGGCAGAGGCCTGCCGTCAGGATCTGGTGGCCAGCGAGAAACGGCGCACGGCTTCCGAAGCGGCGCTGGCCGAAGCTGACAGCCGGCAGGCCGCCCTTTCTGAAGAGAGCCAGGCGGTTCAGGCCCGGCTCGAATTGCTGCGCCGCGAAACGGAAGGGGCGGAGTCCCTGCATTCCAAGGTGTCCGACCTGCGCCAGCAGCAGGCGGAAGCGGAGCGCCGTCTGGAGTTCCTCGACGACCGCCTCACCGGCATGTCGGAAGCTCCGGATCCCAACTGGGGGACGGTCCACTCCCTCGCCCGCAGTTTTATCAGGAAATTGGACCTGATCGACGATCTCCTCGCCCACCTGGCCGCCCAACCGGAGGCTGCCGGCACCCGCCATCAATTGGTGGTCTTCCGCGACGGGTTGCTGGATATCCTGAAGGAATATTCGATCGAATCCTATAGCCTCGAACCTGGCACCATCATTGATGTGGCCGCCCGTAAACGCATCCAGATTGTGGAAACCCTCAGTGAGGGCGGTCAGGATGGCACCCGGGTCGTCCGCACCTACCGGCCCGGTTACGTTTGCCTGAATGGCGATCTCGGGATTTCCACCCTGCTGCGCAAAGCAGATGTGGCGGTGTCGATCCCGGTGAGTTAGGATGGTTTTACCTGCGGTCCCGATGACACCCGGCAAGCCCGGGGCACCGGTGCCGGAGCCAGGGCAGGGTTTTGCTAGTTTTCTTTTACAAGCACGCGGAAGTATTGCCGGAGAGCGGGGCGCGGGCCTTCCAGAATCTGGGGGCCGGGGAGGCGGGGGACACCATTGTTCCCGGGAACATCCCAGAGCGACCAGGCGCCGAGATCCGCGGAAGTTTCCACAGTGGCCGTGCGGTCGGCCGGCAGGGTGAAACTCAGGCGTATGCCGGGGCCGGTGAGGCTGGCGTCCGGGATGAAGCCGCCGGCTCCATTCCCGGGACTGCTCCCGGTGAGGAATTCATCGTGGTTAGTCTGCCCGTCGCTGTCCGCATCAAAAGCGGAAGCGCCCTCCGGACTGGTCAGGGAGCCGAAGGAGGACTGCCTCCATTGATCATAACTTTGTTTGGCGGGCAGACTGGTGGCAATCCATTCCGTCAGCAGGGCGGTGTTGACGGAGTCGGTTTGGTTGGTCGCCAGCGGGGGCATCCGGGTGAAACCGTTGGTGGCGGCGGCGCGGCTGAGGACGACGCTGTGGGCCGGGTCGCCGGGCACAATGAGTTTGTTGAGGGGGTCGCCGCCATTGTTGACCGCAGGGCCGTTGATGAGGCCGGTAGCGGCGAGGGTAAGGGAGGCACGGCCGTCCCATCCCGCGGGGGTGCTGCTGCCGGTCTGGTGGCAGTAGGCGCAATTGACGTCGAGATAACTGCGGACCCGGGCTTCCACCGGGTAGTCCGTTTCGTCAGGGCGGAGGTGGCGGGGAAGGATGTTGGAAGAAGGCGGTTCAGCGGTGAAAAATCCCTCCTGACGGAACAGGTCGAGCTGGTTGCCCGGGTAGCCGGCAATGATGCTGTCCATATTGAATTGCCGGGTATTCGCTGACAGCGCGTGGCCGGCTTGTGGGGTATGACAGACGAGGCATTGGGCCCGGCTGGGGATTTCCCAGGACTGGGTAATCGAGGTGCCGCCGGTGGTGATGGTCAGGGGAATGGTCACCCCGGCATCCGGCACCAGGGTGGCGTCCGTGCCGGCGTCGTTCCAGCGGTAACTGACCCCATAGGCCCCGCCGGCGTTGCGGACGAGGAGGCGGGTTTCGAGCCGTTTTTTGGTGGCGGGGTCACCCCGGGTAAGCTCGATATCAAAGTGTTTCACCCAGATCTGCCCGGCGGGGAAGGTCCAGTTGCCATCGCGCGACCAGGTCATTTTACTGGTGCCGTCCGGGATGATGAACCAGCGGCGTTTGAGGGCGTAGTCACTCCAGAAAGGGAGGTTGACTTGGTAGGGCAGCAGGCCGGGGGCCGGAGTGAGGTCGCTCAGGCTGGTGAAGAGATTGGTGGCGCTGAGGGTGGCGGGGAAGGGGTCGCCAGTGGTGGAAGCGGTGACGAGGCGGCGGATCAGGTTGTTGTTATAATCGGCCAGCAGCACATCGCCATTGGAGGGGTCGGTGCCGAAAGCGGTGATCCCGCCCTCGCCCGCAATGCGGGTCACGGTGGGCAGGGCAGTGCCATTGCGCCGCAGCGTCCAGATATTGCCGGACACATAGTCGGCAAAAAGGTAGGAGCCCTGCAGGCTTTGGAAACGGCTGCCCCGGTACACCACGCCACCGGTGACGCTGTTGCCGGTCAGATTGGCATCAATGCCGGCGGTGCCGGTGCGGCGGTAATCATACAGCGGCCGGAGGCCGTAAAGGGAATCGAAGTTGGCCGGAGCCTGACCGGCTTTAGGACCAGTGGTGAAGCCCTCGCGCAGCGCCCATCCATAGTTGCCCCCTCGGGTGATGATATTCACTTCCTCCCGGGCACTGCCTCCCACGTCACCCGTCCACAATTCGCCCGTGACCGGGTCAAACGAGAACCGCCAGGGATTCCGTAGTCCCGTGGCCCAGAATTCCGTGCGCACATACGTAGGTGCCACCGTTACGCCATTGAAGCTGCCATTCCAGGAGCCGCCTTGCGCGATAGGGACGAAGGGATTGTCCACCGGGATGCGGTAACGGGCAGATCCGGCATCGCGGATTACGGCGTCCGCCGGGGGATTGGTGGGATAGTCTGCGGGATTGGGATGCGGGTTCGGTTCCCGATTGCCTGGTTTTTTATCCACATCGATCCGCAGCAGGCCGGCGAAGAAATCCTTGTTGATGCGCTGACTGTTGTTGCCGGCATCATTCTGGTCTCCCTCGTCCCCGAGGGAGATGTAGAGATAGCCATCAGGGCCGAATTGCAGGCCGCCGCCCTGGTGATTGGAGTAATCATCGGCCTGTTCGATAAGGATGAGTTCCGAAGCGGGGTCGGCGATGTTGGGATTGCTGGCCGAGCGGGTGAAACGGGAAACCCGCTCGAAGATCGGCGAACTGACCGTGCTGTCCCGGTCGACGGAATAGAAGATGTAAAAATAGCCGTTGGCCGCGTAATCGGGGTGAAAGGCCAGCCCAATCAGGCCCTGCTCGCTGCTGGTGCTGATTTGTTCGTTGGGATAAGCGGGCAAATTCCGGCCGGTGAGCAGGGAGGCGAGATTGAGAAAGGCGGAGGAAGTGGGCGTGGGGGCGGTGACGTCCGGGATCAGGCGGATGGTTCCGGCTTTTTCACAGAGGAACAGGCGCTTGGGATCGCCTGGGGCTGAGGCGATGGTGGTCGGGGCGGCGACAGAGACGCCGTTGAAGGCATTGACCAGTTGGAATGCGGTCGCGGGTGGAGTGGCCGGCACATTGATTGTGGCATTGGGCACGCGCAGGCCAGCTGCTTCAAGGAGCCCCCCACACAGGGGTGTGGCCAGCAGGAGCAGGCAAAACCATCGGAGCTGGAGACTGGGATTCATCATGGGGGGAGAGAAGGTCTGCCTTCGCCGCAAGACCATAGCAGGTCACCCGATGCAATGCATGTTCAAAATGCAGCAACGCGCGGAACCCGGGCATGGGCTCACGGCCACGCTTTTGGGGTCAGGGAACCGGTGAGGGGTCCCAACCGATAACAAGCCTTAGGATTCGGCAGGCGCTGCCGCCCCGGACGTGGCATCGGTGGACGGGGCCACCGGTGTTTCTTCCGGGGAGGCAGGTTCAGCAGGTATTCCAGAGCTTTCCACGGTGGGAGCCACCGCTCCGGCCTCCGGGGAGGTTTCAGCGGGAACTTCAAGGGCTGCAGCCACGGAAGCGGCTTTTTCTGCCCGGACGGCCGGGGCCGCTTCGCGGGGTTTTTTCTCCGCCGGAGGCTGAGGAGCGCGACCGAGGAGTTGGAGTTCGCCGCTGGCGAATTCGGTGACGAGACCTTCCTGCACGAGCCAACGCAGGTCCTGCAGCACCCCGATTTCCTCAGAGGTCAACGGGGCAGGAGGCGCGGCGGGAGCAGGGGGCGCTTTTTTCTGCCGTGGGGATTTCGGAGCCCGGGGCTCGCGCGGAGCGCCAGTTTCCTGGGCGGGGGATCCGGCCACGGACACCTCGGCAGAGGCCGGAGCTTCCGCGCTGGGGGTGGACTCGGCGGTGGTTTCATGAGCCGGGGTTTCCGTCACGACTTCAGCCGGGAGGGCTTCGGGCGCCGCAGGAGATTCCGTGGGAACGGCTTCCGGGGAGGCAGGGACTTCAGCTTCCGGGATGCTGGCAGGGGCGGCTTCCGGCGCGGCGGGTTTGATCGCTTCGGGCTCAGCGGCTTTCGGCGCGTCTGTTTTGGGGGCGGGTTTTTCGAGGTGCGGTGCCAGCGTGGAAACAAGTTTGGCAACGTTGATGCCGGGGTTAGCGCGGACCACGCCCACGATGCTGCGGAGGCGCGGGGAGAGGTGGGATTCGTCCTCGATGAAGTGCGGGCGGGTGCGGCAGACAAAGGTCGATTTTTTGTCCCGTTTGAAGAACTTGAGGCTCTCTTTTTCGAGATCGCGGCAGAGGTCCTGCACCAGCTGCATGGGGAAACGCTGCTGTTGTTCGACTTCCATGCGCAGCAGGGCCAGGAGGGAGGGGGCGAGGAGCCGTCCGGGGATATTTCCGGGCACCTTGATACGGGTGACGGCCTTGACGGCGGTATCCGCGTGGTGAGCCATGAAGTGCGCTTCCACCGCCGCCCAGTTTTTCAGGGGGTCGACCGGAGGAGCACTGACGACCGGGGCACTGGCAGCTTCTGGTTCTGCGGCAGCTTCAGGGGCTTCTGCCACTTCAGATTCAGGCACTGCGGCCGGGGACTCGGTTTCTGCAGCAGCCACGGGTTCGGCTTCGGTTGCCTCAGGGGCTTCCGGCACCGCTGCCGCTTCAGAAGACTCCGCGGTCCCGGCGGAGTCGGGAGCGTTTTCTGAATCCCCGGTCGTTGCCGCAGGAGCATTTTCTCCGGTTTCAGCGGCAGGGGCTGCGGGAGCGGCGACCTTTGCTTCCGGGGGCAGATTGGCGACCGCGATTTCTTCCGCAGTCAGCGGGATGTAAACCGTGGTGGTGCTTTGCTCTTCCAGCCATTTGGCGACGAGGGCTTCGTCCTTCTCGGTGCGGATGCGGGCCTTGTAGCGGTCGATCGGGAGATTGTAGAATTGCTCGCGATGCAGGCGGGCCACCGTGGTCTGGAAAGAATGGTGATTGGGTGGGCCGAGGATTTCGCCGGAGAATCCGCAGACCGCGACGGCTGTGAAAATGCCCTTGGGCGGATCAATGCTGATCGTTTCCTGACGATAGAATTTCCTGACGGCAGGGCCGTTGAGAATGTGCCGGATCGCTTCGTCGCGGTTCAGCCACAGGGAACCGTCGGCGGGAATCTGGTAGATTTGTTCGGGGCCGACCGGGGCTTGCGTCTGAGGAGTTGGGGGGCCTTTGGGAGTATTGCGAGGAGCCTGGGGCTGAGGCTGGCGGGAAAACTCGACGACATAACGGTCGCGGCCGGCGAGGAAGAGGCGGCCCAGTTCGAACACCGGATAAGCGCGACCGGAGGCTTTAACCTGACGGGTAATGGCTTCGAGGGAGCGGGGTTCCGCGAACAGGCGGGCACGCCAGCCGGGCAGGGGTTCGATGTGCGGGCGGTCGTCGAAACGGCGCGGGCCACGGTCGTTGCGGAAGTCAGGCCGCCCGCCTTCGCGGGGCGGTGGTCCCCCCCGGCGGTCATCGCGGGGTGGGCCACCGGGGCGGGGACCACGATCATCCTGACGTGGGCCGCGGGGCGGGCCATCGGGCCGGGGACCGCGGGGTCCATCCGGGCGGGGACCTCCGGGACCGCCCGGGCGCGGTCCACGGTCATCTTGACGGGGGCCACGGGGCGGACCATCAGGGCGTGGGCCACGGGGTGGGCCGCTGCGGTCGCCGCGGTTGAAATCAGGTCGGTTTCCAAAACCACGGGGGCCGCCTTTACCGCCGGAGCCACCGGTACCAAAACCCTGGCCGCCACCACGGGATTCCCGCTCATGCTCCGGAGCACGTCCCCAGACGACTTCGCCGGGAGCGGCTTCGCGCTTTTGCAGGTCTCCCACCCAATCGGGGGCGAGGCTGAGGTTCTGCAATTGGGAGAGGTCGATGGGTTCTGGATCAGACATATCAGGCGGAGAAAATCCGTGAGGTTGGAGGGCGTGAAGCCGTTGGCAGTAAGCGCGCAGGCGATATCCGGGGCGGTTCTAAAGCACCGGCAAAAGCAGTGCGGGGCGCGCAGCCTACGGATGCCATGCGGCAAATCAATCCTTTTTCGTTTCCGTTCCGCCTCCGGTTTTTTAGGTGCCTGATGTTT
>JAYUWQ010001039.1:0-6434 GCA_043753485.1 bacterium | reverse complement strand
GACCAATCAGACCCTGGCCCCGCTGGCCGCCGGGGCATGGCCTGCCCTGGCCCCGGACGACAGTTATGCTTCGGCCATGCTGGATGGCTCCCGCCGCCGCCTGCGCCTCCTTGCGCCGAATCTCGATCCCGGCTGGGAACTCACCTTCATGGGGGCGTCCGGATGGGCCGACGGCGGCTTGCTGCATCCGCGGTGGAGCAATGATCCGGCCGTCCTCACCTTCACGGGGCCCTATCAAGCGGAAGGCCTGGCCTCCGATGTCTGCCTTGTGCGGTTCCGTGATGACCTTCGCACTATCCAGCAGGTGGTCCGCCTGACCGAAGGCCGCCACGCGGTCTCCCCGGATGCCTGGGTGGAAAATGGCAGCTTTTCCCTCACCGCCCTGCCGCAAAAGCCGGTTGTGATTCCCCGCCCGGCGCCGAAGCCATGGCCCATCAGTCAGGACGGCCTCGTGTTCGCGTGGGACCAGGCCCGCAGCCCGGCGATGCCATTCGCAGTCAGCCCCAGGGGATTTGCCACCCTGAGCCGCTCCTTCGGGATGGATGCCAGCGGCGGCTGGTTTGAGGCGGATCCCGCCACGGCGGCGAAAATCAGCCAGGAATGCGCCGCGTCCTCGGCCTGGTCCATGGAATTGATCCTGACCGAACGCCAGACCCCGCCTCCCGTCAGCGTCAGGCTTGCCGCGCTTATGCTGAACGATGGCCGGGAAGCATTTGCCCTCTACCGGGTGGACCGGAAGCTGGTGCTCCGTCTGCTGCTCGGCGGGACGCCTGACAAACCAGCGCAGGTCCATCCGGTGATCCTGAGCAACCTTGCGATTGAGGCCGACCGCCCGGTTCATGTGGCCCTCGCGCTGCGGAACAACCGCCTCGCCTGCTGGCTGGATGGGCAGATGCAAAAAGACTTCCAATTGGATAGCAGTGGCCTCGCAGCCTGGGGAGCGGGACAGCTCAGCTTCGGTGATCCCACGCCCTACGGGTCCCCGTGGTCAGGCAGTTTCGAACGAGTGGCGATTTACAGCCGGGCGCTCGGTGATGATGAAATCCGGGAGGCCGCCGCGGTCGCCGCCCAGGCCGTGCAAACCCGCACCCGGCCCACCCGGCATAAAATCAAGGCGGTCCTCGTGGCCCAGCCGGAACCTGACCCTTCCGGCGCGCCCAACCAGCTGGGCACCAGCCTCTGGGACGTGCAGCAGGTGTCCTCCGGAGGGATGGAAATCCGGCGCATTGCGATATCGGCCTGGACCCGTCTGCAGGGGCGGGCGGTGCCGTCCTCCTGGCCAACCCCGGGACAGCCGATGGAGCTCACCCTGGAGTCTGCCGGGGACCACCCGGAACTTGAAGGCGTCCCCGCCATGGAGGCTCCCGGACTGAACGAGGAAACGCCCCGCTATTTTTACGCCATCCCCCTGTCGCCGCCTCCGCCATGAAGTTATCCCTCCTCTCCCTGCTGTTTGTTCCCGTCCTAGCCACCATCCCGGTCCGGGGGCAGGAGTCGCCGGCGTTCCTGACGGAAACCGCCGCCCGGGCCGCGGCCGGCGAGGGGTTCGCTATCAAAGGTGACGCCCCGGGCTGGCTTTTTCTGCGCGATGACGTGACCCACGCCAGCAAAGGATCTTTTTGGAAAAGTGGGCCTTCGCCGGCCTTGGCCATCATTACCAAGTTCCGTGAATCCCTTACTGCGGCTGGCGTGACCCTGATTCTGGCCCCGGTCCCCTCCAAGGCCGGGATTTATCCTGACAAACTTATCGCCGGCTCTGCTCTGGACGCGGTGCCGTCCTCCGCGGCCTTTCTGGAGGAACTGAAAACCACCGGTGCCACCGTGGTGGATCTGGAAACCCTTTTCCGTCAGGAACGGGAAAAGACTCCGGTCTTCTGCGCCACCGATTCCCACTGGTCGCCGGCGGGAGCAGTCCTTGCCGCCACCAAAATCGCGGAAAGCGCCGCCGCTGTTCCCGGACTGGGCCCGCTCCTGAAGCCCGGCACCTACGTCACCGCTCCTCGGGAAAAATTCAGGATCACCGGCGACCTCGCGGCCGCTCCCGCGGCTTCCAGCACGGCGCCGGAAGAACTGCTCCTCACCAAAACCGGAACCGGTTCCGCCAGCGCTCCCACCCCTGTTCCAGCAGCCACTACCGGCCCGGTCATCCTGATGGGCGACAGCCACACCATGGTCTTCACCGATGGGGCTTCCCTCGGGATGCATTGTCAGGGCGCCGGCCTCAGGGATCACCTCCAGGCCCGGCTCGGTTTCCCCCTCATCCAGCTATCCAACCAAAACTCCGGCGGCACCGGAGCCCGCCGCCTGCTGAACCAGCGCCTCCAGGCCAACCCCGCCTACCTCAAGGACGTGAAGGCTGTCATCTGGGTCTTCTCCATCCGGGAATTCACCCTTGGAAAATGGCGTTAGTCCCGGAGGGGGCAAACGGCCGTCTCCTCTGGAGCGGTTCGCAGATCGCCCTTTTGCAATGACGGCCCCCCGTTAGACTCCGCCCATGATTTTCCGGGACCCTGCATGGCTGGCGCTGCTGCCGGTGGTTGTATTGGCCGGATGGGTGTGGCCGGGACTGCAGCTGCAGCGCCCGCTGCGGGCTGGATTTGTGTTGTTGATTATCCTGCTGCTGATGCGGCCGCAGTGGCAGCGGTTTGCCGGGGGGATGGATTTGTGGGTCCTGCTGGACCGCTCCGCCAGCACGGAGGCGCTGATTGATCAAGGTCTGCCGGAGTGGCGTCAATTGCTCGACCGTGGCAAACCCGGGAGCCAGGACCTCCTGCATTTTGTGGACTACGCTTCCGAAGTAGTGCCCCAGGAATCGAATGCCGGCGGCCCCTACACCGGCAGCCGGGCGCTGACCCGCACGGCGCAGGCGGTGGAGCATGTGCTGGCCCTGCGCCCGGAGGACAGGCCGGCCCGGGTGCTGGTGTTTACCGATGGCTACAGCACTGAGCCATTGGCCGGAGTGGCGGAAAAGCTGGCCCGGGCGGAGGTGCCCCTGGACTTCCGCCTGCTATCCGCCGCCAAGGGTGATGACTTCCGCCTGCGCCGCCTCCAGGTGCCGTCGCGGGCGCAGGTCTCCGAGCCGTTTTTGGTCGAAGTGGAGGTTGCCGGTCCGCAGGATGGTCCGGTACCTCTGACGATTTTCCGCAACGGGCAAAAACTCACCGACAGTGCGGTGGAGATCAAGGAAGGGCGGGGCACCGCCCGCTTCACCGACAAGCTCGCCGGCAGCGGTTCCTTCAAATACGAGGTCACCATCCAACCGGCAAACGATGCCCAGCCGGGAAACAACCGCTATGAATCATGGATCGAAATCACGGGCGGTCCGCGGCTGTTGCTGGTGACGCGCTACCAGCCGGATCCGTTGGAGGCGGTGCTGGCCGGGCAGGGATTTGAGGTGGAAACGGTGAGGGATCCCGGAAAACTCCAGGGAGGACAACTGACCGGGTGCCGCGCCGTCATTCTCAACAATGTGCCGGCCTGGGAGGTGCCGGTGGATTTTCTGGCCTCGCTCAATTTTTTTGTCAGTGCCCAGGGCGGCGGATTGCTGATGGCCGGCGGAAAAAAGAGCTTCGGCGCGGGCGGGTATTTCCGCTCCAGTATTGACGCCTTGTTGCCGGTTTCGATGGAACTCAAGAAGGACCAGAAGAAGCTGGCGGCGGCCATGGTGATTGTGATGGACCGCTCCGGCAGCATGGCCGCACCCATCGGCAGCGGCACCAAGATGGATCTCGCCAACGAGGGCGCGGCGCGCTCTATCGAGCTGCTGGGTTATCAGGACATGGCCGGGGTCTTCGCCGTCGATAGCGAAGCCCATGAAGTGGTGCCGCTCCAACAAATCGGCAGCGACAGCAACCGGGAGGGCATGCGCGAAAAAGTGCGCCGGGTGCGCAGCGAGGGGGGCGGTATTTTTGTCTACAATGGCCTCAAGGCCGGCTGGAAGGTGCTCAAGGAAACCGCCTATGGGACCCGGCACATCGTCCTGTTCGCCGATGCGGCCGATGCTGAACAACCGGAGGACTACGTGAAGCTGCTGGCAGAAGTCACAGCAGAAGGCGGCACCGTCAGTGTGATCGCCCTTGGCACCGACACGGACAGCGATGCCGCATTCCTCAAAGATGTGGCCACGCGCGGGAATGGCCGGATATTCTTCACGGACCGCGCCGAGGATCTGCCCAACATTTTCACGGCGGAGACAGTGGCGGTGGCGCGCAGTGCTTTTGTCAGTGATCCGGTGCCGGTGGCTCCGGGGGGATTGTGGACGGAAATCGCAGGCCGGCCGCTGGATTGGATGAAGGAAGTGGATGGGTATAATCTCAGCTACCGCCGGGACTGGGCTTCGCAGGGTCTGATCTCGCAGGATGAATTTGCAGCCCCGCTCGTCGCTTGGGGCCAGCGCGGCAGCGGGCGCACCGCGGCGGTGGGGTTTCCGCTGGGGGGCGACTACTCGGAGCGGGTGCGGGCGTGGCCGAAATATGGTGATTTTACGCAGACGCTGGTCCGTTGGCTGATGGGCCAGGCGCTCCCTCCCGGCCTTGGGCTGCGCACGGAATTGAAGGGCACGGAGTTGGCCCTGGATTTGCGTTATGATGAGGGGCCGTGGACGGAAACCTTCGCCGCCCAGGCCCCTCGAATCCTGCTGGCACAAGGTGCGCGGGCCGAACCGGGCCTGGAACTGACCTGGCAGCGCATGGCCCCCGGGCATTACCGGGCGACCATGGAGCTGGAGGAAGGAGTGGTGGTGCGCGGCGGCATCCAGGCGGGCACGCATGTGATTCCCTTTGGACCACGCGCGGCCGGCACCAATGCAGAATGGACTTTTGATCCCGCGCGCCAGGAGGAACTCCGCCAGACGGCCGCGGCCTCCGGCGGCCGGGAACTCCTCGATCTCGCTGCCGCCTGGCAAAGCCCGCCCTTGCCCCAATTCCGGGATCTTCGTCCGTGGATTCTGCCGCTCCTGGTGCTCCTGCTCCTGGCCGAAGCCCTCATCACACGTCTCGGGTGGAATTTTCCGGGCATCCACTGGCCACGGGCCGCGGCTCTGCCGGGGCGCAAACGTTCCGCTCTCCCCGGATCCGGGGTGGCTCCCCCCCTCACGAAATCACCGGAATCGTCCCGGCCGGTTTTCACCGCAGAGCCGGCCTCCCCGGTCGGGGAAACTCCCCCGCCATCGTCCCCCCTGCCTGATCCGCTTCCCTCCGCTCCCCCGCCGGACGCTGCTTCCGAGGAGTCCAGGCGCCGCGCCCGCTATGCCCGCGCGAAAAAAGGCAGTTGAATCGCCACGCCATGCTCGAAGCGGCCCATCGTCCCCTTTGGCAAGCCAATGGAAATCCCTTTGCGTTCCGCCCAGGTGCTGCTAATTACCGTCCCACGACGCCTTTGGCGTTTGCGGGTGTAGTTCAATGGTAGAACACGAGCTTCCCAAGCTTGATACGTCAGTTCGATTCTGATCACCCGCTCCACCTTGTGAACCAACGAGTTACGCAGTGGAAATGCTAGTAAAGTTACGGAGGTAAGAACATGCTTAAAAAGATTCCGGAATGGTTCTGGATGATTGGGGGCGTTTCGAGATTTTTCGCCGGGTTGGGTGGCTGACTCTCGTTTTCTTGGCTTCAGACCTTGTCCCGCTTTTCGAGCGCCTTTCGGATGACTTCCGGGAGGCGCTTTACTGTTTGCAGGATGGTGGGTGATTTGGCGTCCCGACCGTTGAGTTCTTTGATGGCATCGTAGATCCGCGCATTGAGCCAGGAGCCTTTGGCGGACTCTCCTTTATCGACCAGCTCGCGCAGGCCGGCGTCGATTTGGTCGCGCTCATCCGGATCCAATGCGGCCCACTCGGCGGTGAGGGTATGGGGCTGCTGTGCCAAGGCCCAGTGGCGGAGGAAGGAGGCGTAGAGCTCTGACTGGGACCGGTAGCCGTTGGCCTTCATGCAGGCCTTGGCGATGGAATCCAAATCATCATTGATCTGAATCGAGAGGCGTTTGTCGAGTTTTCCCATGGGGTGCCGATTGTCAATGCTGGTGAATGATGCGCAACCACGCATCGAACAGCAGTGCCCAGCGTAGCGCACACGATGGAGATCGGAGATGATCTCCTCATGAACGAGACCACTATTCCCGCACTTTCCCGGGAAGCCAACACCGACCATCAGCCAAGAGGGCAAACCAGATCAGGAATCATCCACAGTGGTAGGTGGAACGCAGACAGCGCTACCCGCAATCAGGGCAATGCGGCTGCAAGGAGTTCGGCGGCCCATTGTGCTGGATCAAGGCCACGTTCTTTCGCGAGCTTGTTCAGCTTCGCCCGGAGCTCTGGAGTGGTGGGAACATTCAGCACATCCTGACGCATCAACTCGTGGAGCCGCTCAATCTCCCGGGGGGGAATGGGGCGGTGCCTGGCTGTCTGCTCCCAAGCCTCCACGGTCCGTGCCGAGACT